>DASVDB010000143.1 GCA_036381315.1 Bacilli bacterium
AAAGGAGCCCGGCGCGCGGTGGACAAATTTGTGCGAGTGCCACGAGCTTTATTGCGCAGGGCATCTGATTGAAGCGGCAGTTGCGTATTACCGGGCGACGGGCAAAAGCAAACTGCTGGATGTGGCGTGCAAATTTGCCGACCATATCGACAGCGTGTTCGGACCGGAGCCGGAAAAACTGAAAGGCTATGACGGGCACCAAGAGATCGAGCTTGCTTTGGTGAAATTGTATCATGTGACGAATAACGCCAAATATTTGCGGCTAAGCCGCTTTTTCCTGGACGAACGGGGACAAACGCCGCACTTTTTTTTGGAAGAATGGAAGAAGCGGGGCAGGACTGTGCATTTTCCCGATTTGACGATGATTCACGACCATGCGTACAACCAATCGCACCTGCCCGTACGACAGCAGGAGCAAGCGGTCGGGCATGCCGTGCGGCTTGTGTATATGGGTGCGGGCATGGCTGATGTGGCGGCTGAAACCGGAGATGCCGCCCTGTTGGAAGCCAGCAGAAAATTGTGGCGGAATATCGTCAGCCGCCGGATGTACATCACCGGCGGAATCGGTTCGCAATCATACGGCGAGTCGTTCACGTTCGACTACGATTTGCCGAATGATACGGCGTATTCGGAGTCGTGCGCGGCGATCGGACTGATTTTCTTTGCCCAGCGCATGTTATGCATCGAGCCGAAAAGCGAATATGCCGATGTAATGGAACGGGCGCTTTACAATACGGTATTGAGCGGAATATCGCTGGACGGGAAGCGCTTCTTCTATGTGAACCCCCTTGAGGTTTACCCAAACGCCATCGGAAAAAACGCCATCTACAACCATGTCAAGCCGGAGCGGCAAGGCTGGTTCGGTTGCGCTTGCTGTCCTCCCAATATTGTGCGGCTGCTCGCATCGCTGGGGCAATACGTATATTCGACAAAAGGCGATACGATATACTGCCATCTTTATATTGGCGGCCAAACGGAATGGAATTTTGGCAACGCGACGATTCGCTTGCGGCAAAATTCCGATTATACGTGGAACGGCAAAAGCCGGTTTGTTTTCACGATGGATCGCCCTGCCGACTATACGCTGGCCTTGCGGATTCCGGATTGGACGAATCAGGCGGAAATTTGGGTTAACGGCGCGCCTTACGAATTGTCCGCCAAAAACTTGGCGGACGGGTATGCGCTGGTAAAACGGACGTGGCAGCCGGGAGATACGGTTGACGTCGCATTCTCCATGCCGGTGCTGCGGATGAAAGGGCACCCGCATATTCGCCAGACGGCGGGAAAAACCGCGCTGCAACGCGGACCGTTCGTGTATTGCATGGAAGAAGCGGATAACGGCGAAAACCTGCATCGCATCATATTGCCGCCCGACGGTGAAGTGCGCGCCGCTTTTGACAAGGAACTGCTTGGCGGAGTGCAAGTGCTGACAGCGCAGGGGAAACGCTTCGAAGCGGACGGACAGTGGCGGGAAAAGCTGTACCGCAGCGATGCGGCGGAGAAAACGGTGCCGGTTAAGATCAAGCTAATCCCCTACTTCGCCTGGGCAAACCGCGGAGTTGGGGAAATGAGGGTATGGATTTCATAAATTGGCGATTGTTGCGCCCTTTACTTTGAAGCGAAATATGACTGCATTGTAACGGGCGCTTCAATATATTACAACAGAAACAGGCCCATAGGAGGTGAAAATGGCCGCGACGCAATTGCGAATCGGAGGAGGTAGAGAGACTGCTGCAATCTGCGGAATTTCCGTAAGCCCATTTTAAAGGAGGAATTTAGGATGATGGAAAAGCTGGACAATTTCCCGGCATCATGGGAATTAAGTCTGCGAAGAATCTTGATCGCAGCGTGTTTTTTTACACTGATAGCAATCTGCTTTCTGCTCATGCCAAGCAATGTGTTCGCCTACTCGATGTCGGACGCGAATTTTAGCGTCACCACGGGCGCTAACGGCGAAATCAACTCCTTGCGCATAAGCGGCGATACGTTCCCCACCAATTATGTCATGAATCCAACGAACGCGCCGAAGCAAAACACTTCAGACCACCAGTGGCTCGGCGAGCTGATGTTTACCTACCGGTTGAACAACGGCGCCTGGACGAAAGCATGGACCAACAAATCAGGCGATGTCCGCGTGCAAAGCCAATCCGGCAATACGGTCAATATCACCTATCAAAATTCCGGCAACGCGGAGGGCATCCGCAATTTCCGGGTGGACGAGTCCTATTCGTTGGCGAACGGCTCCCTGCGGTGGCAGATTAAGGTCACAAATACGAGCAGCCAAACGTTGGAGATCGGGGACTTTGGCCTTCCGCTTCCGTTCAACGAATATTGGACGGGCGGCAACAACGAGGAAATTTACGAAACGAGAGTTGTGACGCACTCGTTTATCGGCAACAACAGCTCTTACATTACAGTGATGAGGCCCAGCGGCATCGGCCCGTTTCTGTTGATGGTTCCGGATGCAAGCACAGGAGCCGGATTCGAGTATATGGACAACTGGCGGATTCAGGACCATCCCGGCAGCATGTGGGCGGCCGATCAGGGTGGCTGGATTGAAGGTTTGAGCGTTTATTACATTCATTCCAATGTCATCAAGAGCACCAACCGTGGCTACTTGCCGAATACCAGCCTCATTTTGGCGCCGGGCGCGAGCAAAACGTACGCGTTCAAATTTTTCAAAGTGGCGAACGATCAGGAAGTAAAAGATCGGTTGTACAGCGAAGGTCTGGTCGATGTTACGGTTGTGCCCGGCATGATCGTTCCGACCGACCAAATTGCCAAATTCGATCTGCATACCATAAAGACAATTACTTCCGTCGCCGCCCAATATCCCGGGGAGACGACCATCACCCCGCTCGGAGTTACGGGAACGAACCACAAAATCTATCAATTGACGATGAATCATCTCGGTCAGAACAACATTACCGTCTATTATGGCGACGGCGAGAAAACGGTGCTGCAATTTTACGCGATCGAGTCTATCGACGCGGCGTTGCAGCGGCATGCCACCTTCATGGTGCAAAAGCAGCAATGGAATGTGCCCGGCGATATTCGGGATAAAGTGTTTGACGACTGGATGATGCAAAATAATGCGAAGCGCAATGCGTTTTACGGATATTGGGGTTGGGGCGACGATTGGGGGTATACGCACGGCGAGTTTTTGGCCGAGAAAAATGTGCTCACTCCGGTCGCAGCGGAAATTACCGCCGTTGATCAATATCTGGAGACGGCGATCTGGGCCAATTTGATGAAAAACAACCACTCCGATTATCTGATTCACGATTTTCTGATGGCAGAACCGAACACCACGCCAACCTACCGGGGATATGCTTATCCGCACATTTACAATACGTATTTCAGCATGTATAAAATCGCCAAGCTTTATCCCAACCTGGTCTCATATATTCACCCGAAGAACACCTATTTGCTGCGGGCCTATAACATCTTTAAAGCGTTGTACGACGGTCAGGTCGCATACAACTGGAATACCGGGCTTATGGGCGAAATGACGACGCCCGAACTCATCAAAGCGCTGCAGGATGAAGGATTTACTTCGCAAGCGAATGATGTCATCGCCAAAATGGCAAGAAAATACAACAATTTTGCCGGCATGACCTATCCGTACGGATCGGAGTACAACTATGACAATACGGGCGAAGAGGCGGTTTACACGCTTGCCAAAATGAACAACAACACGGCGATCAAAAGCAAGATCAATCTTAAAACGCGCGCTGCGCGCGGGCAAATGCCGGTTTGGTACTTTTACGCCGATCCCGTTACGATAAACGGCGAACCATGGTGGCAATTCCAATATACGACCTCGCTGGCCGGGTACGCGATGGATGATTGGGTGCGGAACCATTCGGCAAATCCGGAGGTCGAGCAGCGGTTGTCTTACGCGGCAAAAATCGCGAACGTAGGCGCAATCAATTCCGGACAGATCAGTTCCGATGCGGCTGATATCGGCGCGGCTTCCTGGACGTACCAGGCGATGAAGGGCAATTACGGCGCCCTGGGTTTGGACGGCGGACCGCTTTTTAATGGCTGGAGAGGGATGACAGGGGAAGCGGATCTCGGTTTGTTCGGGGCGATCAAGATTCTGAGCGCCGACG
>DASVDB010000144.1 GCA_036381315.1 Bacilli bacterium
TTCTTTGCGCAATATGTTCAGCAGGAACCGGGAGTTTCTTTATCATTCGGCATAGGCAAAATATGCGGTAATCCGCTTCAGCTTCATGAAAGCTACAAGCAAGCGCAAAATGCACTGGCGGATGAATTTTTCACCGGGCGAAAGTCCATTAATTTCTATGATATGACAAGCCAAAGAGGAGAAGGGAGGAAGAAGGTCATTTCGGCAAAAAAAATTTGGCCGGCTTATACAGGTGCGGACAAAATCAAAATGATTGCAGAACTAGACAACTATTTGCAACAATTGAAAACTTTAAACCGGAAGGAAGAAATTATTTCAGCAGCAATGGAGCTTTTGTTTCAAATAAAAAGATTGGAGGAGGAAGCAGGCATGAATGCGCAATTACCGGATATCCCGAGTGAGTCGCTGCTTTCCATCCGTTACTTTTCCGATCTTCGCGAGTTTTTACTGGAACTGTTCACTGCAAGATTCGACGCATTTAGCGACTTAAATAAAAAAGAATACTCGCCAATGATTCGCCAGGTGATTCGGTACATTAATAAAAATTTTACGAAGGATATTTCATTACAGCACTTAGCGGATATTGCCAGGGCAAACCCGTCCTATTTGAGCCGCACTTTCAAGCTCCAGACTGGAGAAAATGTGCTGGAATATATCACAAAATTAAGGATAAACAAGGCTAAGGAATTACTGCGAGAAGGCCGATTGCGCCCAAACGAAGTAGCGTTATCCGTCGGCTATTTAAATGAGCGTTATTTCTCTTCGTTGTTTAAAAATGAAACGGGATGCACGCCTTCCGAATACAGAAGAAATACGGACAGCCAATCATGGCATCTTCAGGAATCCAAAAAGTAACCAGCTTGCATCCCTATGCACGAAAAGATATCATTGACAGTCTTTTTTTATAATGGCGACGGTGCAGCGGGAAATGCAAATCAACTTGCCTGCCGCGTCGGTAATTTGAATATTCCACACCATTGTTCTCCTGCCTTTATGCAAAGGGGTGGCGACGGCGGTCACCGTTCCTTCGCTGATGCTCCTGATGTGGTTGGCGTTGATTTCCAGGCCGACGGCGTTTTCCGTTTCCCGGTCGATCAAATTCCAGGTGCCGACGCTGGCAACCGTCTCCGCCAGCGCGACGGAAGCGCCGCCATGCAAAATGCCGTACGGCTGGCGGGTCCGCTCATCGACCGGCATCGTCGCCGTTACCTGGTTTTCCGTCAGCTCCGTAATGTTGATACCTAACAGTCCTATCATTGACTTGTCCAAATCTGGGATGAAACTAATCATGGTCGGCCTCCGTTTCAATAGAACCAAAAATTGATGAGCAGCCCGGCGCATAACAAAAGCCCGAACAGGGTGTTTGTTTGCGCTGTAGCTTGCATGGCAGGCATCATCAGAGAAGGCGAGGAAGCGAACCGCTCGTCGAATCCCCGACAAGCCTTGATTGCTTTAGGAATGCTTAAAAGAACGAGCAGGATCCACGGCCGTTCCATTCCCGCCGCGGCAATGGCCGCAACCCACAGATAAGCTACGATAAACATGGCGGCCAAAATCCGCACGGCTCGCTTGTGTCCGACCAGGATCGCCAGCGTGCGCCGTCCGTTATCCCGATCGCCCTCGCGGTCGCGAATATTGTTGGCCATCAGTATGGCCCCGATCAGGATGGAAATCGGTATGGACAGCAAGACGCTTTCGTCCGTAAGCATCAACGTTTGGATATAAAATGAAATTAAAATAATAACAAGTCCCATAAACAGCCCTGAGACCAGTTCGCCAAACGGCGTGTACGCGATCGGAAAAGGCCCTCCGGTATAAAGATACCCTGTTAACATGCAAATGATGCCGACAAGCGCGAGCCACCAGCTGCTTTCGTAACAAATATACACACCAAGCAAAAGCGCTAGCGCGAAAAAGAAAAGCGCAATCCGCAAGACGGTTGCGGCGGAGACGCCGTGCCGCACAATCGCGCCGCCGATGCCCACCGATTCGGCGGTGTCGAGACCGCGCTTGAAATCGTAATATTCGTTGATCATATTGGTCGCGGCCTGGATAAGCAAACTGGCTGCAAGCATGGCCAAAAACAGCGAAATGTTGATGCCGCCGTATGGCAACGCCAAAAAAGTGCCGAGCAAAACCGGCACAAATGAGGCGGTCAATGTATGGGGGCGCATCAGCCGCCACCAAATTGCCAAATTCGCCTGATTTTCCGGGGGTGTTTGCATTTGCTGCGGTTGCATGCCGATACCCTCGCGCGCCATTTGCTTATCCCCCTTTTAAACTCGCTTGGATATATTGATTTTCTGCCGCCAATCCAACATACTAAAGGAACGGATTCTTATTATCCTATTCGATTTTAGAAAAATCGGTCTGGGGTGTCAATCTCTCTTTACTTGAAATAAGGTGATCCTATTTTTTACAGCGAATTGCAGACACTTTTTGCGCAAGGAGCGGAACGTGCGCGAACAGGCGCTTCGCAAATACTTGCAAGTTTTTGCATGGAGATTGAGCCAAAAGACCCGCTGATGTTTTTTGCCGCGGGAGAAAGCTGCGCCGGCGAACGCTTTTTTTGGGCGGATCCTGAAAAACAGGTCATACTTGCCGGCATTGGCTGCGCCTTTTCGATCAAGACGAGTCCGCAACATCGCTACGCGCAAGTGGAAGAGATTTGGCAATCGACAATTGAAAACAGCGTTCTATCCGGGCGAAAGCTGCCCGGCACCGGCCCGCTTTTATTCGGAGGGTTCGCTTTTGATTCCGCAAGGGCGAAAACGGGATTGTGGAAGTCATTCCCCGACACGCAATTCAGGTTGCCGCAACTCATGATGTCGGCGACAGCGGGGCGAACTTTTTTAACCGTAAACGCGTTTGTCGGCCCGGAAGACCGCCCTGGGGAAATCGCCGGGATGCTGGATGAGAAGCTGGCCCGGTTGTTGCGTATGCGGATTGAACCCAAAATGTCGGTTGCACCGGATACGCTCGCAATCGAAGAGACGCCAGCCGCGGAATGGATGCAATCGGTGCAAAGTCTTACGAAAGAGATTCAAGCGGGGCAACTGGAAAAGGCGGTGCTGGCGCGCGAATTGCGGGTCACAAGCACAAGACCTTTTGCCGCGGCTGAAGTGCTGGACAAGCTGCGGGAAGAACAGCCGCAAAGCTATTTGTTTGCCTATGAAAGCGGCGCTGATTGTTTCGTGGGCGCGTCTCCGGAACGGCTTGTCAAGCGGGAAGGGAACACATTGTTTACAGCTTGCCTTGCCGGCTCCAGCAAACGGGGGAAAACGGCGGCGGAAGACGATCGCTTGGGTGCGCAGCTTTTGCAAGATAAAAAGAATTTGCGGGAGCATCATCTGGTTGTGCAAATGATTTACGATGCGATGGCCCAGGTGTGCACGCGCGTTGAAGCCATAGATGAGCCGAAAATTTATAAATTGCGGGATATTCAGCATTTATATACACCGATTACCGGGTTGGCGCGGCAAAACAGCACGATTTTGTCCGTAGTGGCCAAGCTTCATCCGACGCCTGCGCTGGGCGGATTTCCCCGGGAAATCGCGCTTGCCAAAATCCGCGAATACGAGCGGTTGGACCGCGGCTGGTACGGCGCCCCCATCGGTTGGCTCGATGCCGCAGGCGACGGAGAATTTGCCGTGGCGATCCGCTCCGCTCTTTTGCAGGGGACAAGAGCGTCTTTATTTGCCGGTTGCGGAATTGTCGGCGATTCCGATCCGGAGAGTGAATACCAGGAAACGCAATTGAAATTTCAACCCATGCTTTCGGCCTTAAGGGGGGTACAGGCATGCGCCATCAAGAAGCGGTAACGTCGTATATCGCCGCATTTGTGGATCAACTTGCGCAAGCGGGCGTCAACAATGCGGTGGTTTGCCCGGGCTCGCGCTCGACGCCGCTTGCCATGCTTTTGTCCGAGCATCCCGATGTGCGGGTCTGGATGCATGTTGACGAACGCTCGGCCGGCTTTTTCGCGTTGGGCCGGGCAAAAGCAAGCGGCAAGCCGGTTGCGTTGCTGTGTTCGTCAGGCACTGCCGCCGCCAACTTTTTTCCGGCTGTGGTGGAAGCGGCCTATGCGCGCGTTCCGCTCGTTGTGCTGACAGCGGACCGGCCGCACGAACTGCGTGATGTCGGCGCCCCCCAGGCAATCGACCAAAACCGTCTTTACGGCCATTACCCCAAGTGGTTTGTCGATATGGCGCTGCCGGAGGCGACGGATACAATGCTGGAATATGCCCGGATGGCGGCGATGCGGGCGGCGGCAACGGCGGTATCGCAGCCTGCGGGTCCCGTGCATCTGAATTTTCCGCTGCGCGAACCGTTAGTGCCGGAAATATCCGGCGGACTGTGGGAGCATGTGCGGGAACGTTTGGTTGGCCAAGCCGGCAAAGCGGTTTATGAAGGAGCGCCTGTCCCGGCGGCGGAGCAACTGGATGCGCTGGCGCAGGCAGTTTTGGCCGCAAAGCGGGGGCTAATCGTGTGCGGCCCGGCGACCGAACCGCTTCCGGCTGATTTGCTGACCGAACTCGCGGAAATGCTCGGTTTTCCGATTTTGGCCGACCCGCTCTCCCAATTGCGCACGGGCCCGCACGCGAATGACTGGATCATCGACAGCTACGACGCCATTTTGCGCGAGCCGCAAGCCGTCGCCGCACTGGCGCCGGATTTTGTCATCCGTTTCGGCGCCATGCCGGTGTCGAAAGCGTTTCTTCTATACCTCAAGCAATATCCGCACTGCCGCCAGTTGCTCGTCGACCCGGGTAAAGGCTGGCGGGATCCGACGCTGTTCGCCGCAGACATGGTCGTTGCGGATCCGGCACGGTTTTGCGCTGATTTGATGCGGCATATCAAGGCCGCTTGTTCCGCGGAGTTAAGCCGCAAGCCGCGCACGTGGGGCCAACTCTGGCAAGAGATGGACAAGGCCGCGCGCGCGGCGTTGTCCGCTTTCGCGGATGCCGAACCGGAAGGAGAGACGCTCTTTGAAGGGCGGGTTTTTCTTGAATTGGCGCGGCTTATGCCGGCGGATGCCGTGCTGTTTGCGGGCAACAGCATGCCGATTCGCGATCTGGACGCCTTCTTCGGCAAGTCGCGGCGCCCGCATACTTTTTTGGCGAACCGCGGCGCAAACGGAATCGACGGCGTCGTTTCCACGGCGCTCGGCGCGGCGACGGTTAAGCAGCCGCTCGTGCTTGTATTGGGCGATTTGTCGTTTTACCACGATTTGAACGGACTGCTCGCGGCCAAACTGCACGGTCTGCGCGCGACCATCATCGTCATCAACAACAACGGCGGCGGCATATTCTCGTTTTTGCCGCAAGCGGAACATCCCGAGCATTTTGAACAGTTGTTTGGCACGCCGCTCGGACTTGAGTACCGTTACGCCGTGGACATGTACGGAGGGCGGTTTGTGCGCATCGGCAGCTGGGAAGCTTTTCGCCGCGAGGTCGAACGCGGCATAACCGGCGACGGGCTTACCGTGATTGAAGTGCCAGCCGACCGCGCGGACAATTTGGCGCGGCATCGCGGCATTTGGAGCAAGGTGGCGGCTTGCCTGCGCGATCGTTTTTCCGGGGAGTTTTCCGCATGCGACTGACCGTGAACGGCATCCGATATCATGTTGAAACAAGCGGGGCGGGAGAACCGCTTCTTTTGCTGCACGGATTTACCGGCAGCATGGCGACGTGGGAGCCGTTTGTGGCGGCGTGGAGCAGGCGGATGCGGGTGATCAGGATCGATTTGCTCGGGCATGGCGAAACGGACAGCCCCGCCGATTTTGCCCGTTACGCCGTGGAACATGCCGCGGCGGATCTGGCTAACGTGCTGGATCGGCTGCATGTGCGGCAAACCCACTTGTTGGGCTATTCGATGGGCGGGCGGCTGGCGTTGGCGTTTGCTCTTATGTATCCCGAGCGCGTTAAAACGCTTGTGTTGGAAAGCAGTTCGCCGGGAATCGCCTCGCTCGCCGAACGGCAAAACCGTATTGCGCACGATGGGGCGCTGGCTGACCGCATCGAAAAAGAAGGCGTTGCGGCATTCACGGACCATTGGGAAAGTTTGCCCCTGTTTGCCAGCCAATCGCGGCTGCCCGCAGCGGTCAGGGAACAAATTCGCGCAGGGCGGCTGAAAAATAATCCGCGCGGGCTCGCCAACAGTTTGCGCGGCATGGGCGCGGGCGCGCAGCCTTCCTATTGGCAAAACCTGCCGCAGCTTTCCCTGCCTGTCTTGATTTTGGCCGGGGAGCTGGATGCCAAATATTGCGCCATCGGGCAAAAAGTCAAGAACATGCTGCCGCAAGCGCAATTGCGGATTGTGCCGGACGCCGGCCATACGGTGCATGTGGAACAGTCGGAGATTTTTGCTACAATAGTGATGAAGTTTTTGCAAGGGAGGAATTAAATTGGCAGTTGCTTGGAAAGCAAAGCGTACATACGAAGATATACGGTATGAGACGTATAACGGGATTGCCAAAATTACGATCAACCGCCCGGAAGTGCGCAATGCGTTTCGACCGAAAACGGTTATCGAAATGATCGATGCGTTTGCGGATGCGCGCGACGATTCCGCAATCGGCGTGATCATTTTGACCGGGGAAGGCCCCGACGCATTCTGCTCAGGCGGCGACCAAAAGGTGCGCGGCCACGGCGGGTACGTCGGGGACGATCAAATTCCGCGGCTGAACGTGCTCGATTTGCAGCGGTTGATCCGCACCATCCCGAAGCCGGTTATCGCAATGGTGGCCGGCTATGCGATCGGCGGCGGACACGTGCTGCACATCATTTGCGATTTGACGATCGCCGCGGACAACGCCAAGTTCGGACAAACGGGACCCAAAGTCGGCAGCTTTGACGCGGGTTACGGCGCGGGCTATTTGGCGCGCATTGTCGGGCATAAGAAAGCGCGGGAAATCTGGTATTTGTGCCGGCAATACTCGGCGCAAGAAGCGCTGCAAATGGGCCTTGTCAACGCCGTCGTGCCGCTTGCGCAATTGGAGGAAGAAACGCTGAAGTGGTGCGCGGAAATTTTGGAAAAATCACCTACCGCGCTGCGCTTTTTGAAAGCGTCGTTCAATGCGGATACGGACGGTTTGGCTGGCATGCAGCAATTCGGCGGCGACGCGACGCTGTTGTTTTACACGACCGATGAGGCGAAGGAAGGCCGGGATGCGTTCAAGGAAAAGCGCAAACCGGATTTCAAAAAGTTCCCCCGATTCCCGTGATCTTTTAAAGAGGTGTTCGTGATGGCGGGAGACGAAAGTTTGCCGAATTGGCTGCCAAAACGCCGTGCGTTGACGCCTGAGCGGATAGCGCTGATTGCGGACGAGACGGTTTGGACTTTTGCCGAACTGTATGAACGGGCCCGACATTTTGCTTTGCGCATAAGCGGGCTTAAAGGCGTTGCGGAAGCGCCGGTTGCGCTTCTTTTGCGCAACACTCCGGATGCGGTGGTCTGCATCCATGCTCTGATGCTTATGGGCAAGGCGCAGGTGTTGTTCAACACGCGCCTCGCTGCGCCCGAGCTTGCCTTTCAGGCGGCCGACGCGGGAAGCAAGCTGCTCATTTACGATTCATCACTTAAGGAAAAAGCGCTGCAAATCCGCGAAGCGAATCCCGGGATTGAACTTGTGTCCATTGCGCAAGCGCGCCTGCTGCCGCCGGTCGCGACGGAGTTTCCCGCGGAAGTGCCGCTTGAAACGCCGCATACGATCCTGTATACATCCGGCACAACAGGGCATCCCAAAGGTGTCGTGCTAAGCTGGGGAAACCACTGGTGGAGCGCCATCGGCTCCTGTTTGAACCTGGGGCTTCGCGAAGCGGATTGTTGGCTTTGCTGTTTGCCGCTCTTTCATGTGAGCGGCTTGTCCATTTTAATGAAAAGCGTCATTTACGGCATGACCGTTGTGCTCCATTCGGCTTTCGATCCGAAAGCGGTCAACCAGGCGATTATGGCGGGCAAGATAACGCATATATCCGTAGTCAGCGCGATGCTTGCCCGCATGCTGGCTGATTTAGAGGACGCCGTGTATCCTTCGGCGCTGCGTACGGTGTTGTTGGGCGGAGGGCCGGTGCCCCGCCCCCTGCTGGAAACTTGCGCGCAAAAAGGGATTCCGGCATACCAAACGTATGGTTTGACGGAAACGGCGTCGCAAATCGTTACCCTGGCGCCGGAATATATGCTGGGTAAAATCGGCTCCGCCGGCAAACCGCTGTTTCCGGCTAAGCTGCGCATTGAAGCGGATGGCCGCATCATCGACACCCCGGGAGAGATCGGTGAAATCGTGGTCAAAGGACCGAATGTGACGCAAGGCTACTATCGGCGCGACGATGCGACCGCCCGGGCGATCAGAGGCGGCTGGCTGTATACCGGCGATCTGGGCTATCTGGATGAAGACGGCTTTTTGTACGTGGTGGATCGGCGCAGCGACCTGATCATCTCGGGCGGGGAAAACGTCTATCCGGCGGAAATCGAAGAAGTGCTTGCGGCGCACCCGGCCGTCGCGGAAGCGGGAGTGACGGGGCGCGCAAGCGAGCGATGGGGGCAGGTGCCGATTGCCTTTGTCAAGTTGCGCGCATCGGACGGACAAGTGTCCGAACAGGAATTGATCGCCTTTTGCGAAAGCCGATTGGCGCGCTATAAGGTTCCGGTTGCCGTATACTTCGTTGCCGAGCTTCCGCGAAACGCGGCGAACAAATTGCTGAGACGCAAGCTCGCGACATTGGCGGAGGGAATCGAACGATGAAGTTGCGTGCAGTGACGCTTTATCATACGCGGATGACGCTTAAGGCTCCGTTTGTGACCAGCTTTGGCGCGGTGCACGAACGGGACGGAATCCTGGTGGAAGTAAAAGACGCGGAGGGCTTGAGCGGCTGGGGCGAGTGCGTCGCATTCGCATTCCCGTGGTATACGGAGGAGACGATCGAAACGTGCCGGCATATGCTGGTTGACTTTTTAATCCCGCTTTTGCGGCAAAAAGTCATTTCCCGCCCCAGCGAAGTGTTCCCTTTATTCAGTGGCATCAGGCGAAATTATATGGCCAAAGCGGCGATCGAGTGCGCGATTTGGGATTTGTACGCGAAACAGCGCAACGAGCCGCTTGCGCATGCGCTGGGGGGCGTCCGGCCGGCGATCGAAGTCGGCGTCTCGCTCGGCATTGCGCCGATATCGCAACTTTTGCAACAGATTGAAGATTATTTGGCAGCGGGATACAAACGGGTGAAAGTAAAAATCAAACCCGGCTTCGATGTGCAAGCGCTGCGGGAAATCAGGCGGCATTTTCCCGACATTGCCCTGCAGGCGGACGCCAACTCCGCATACACGCTGGATGATCTGCCCCTGTTGCAGGCTTTGGACGAATTTCAACTGTTGATGATCGAGCAGCCGCTTGCCGCCGACGATATCATCCAGCATGCGACTTTGCAGCGGAAGCTGGCAACGCCGGTATGTCTGGATGAAAGCATCGTGACTTGCGAAGACGCCGAAAATGCCATTGCGCTTGGCAGCTGCCGCGTCATCAACGTAAAGCTTGGCCGGGTCGGGGGCTTCGCCCAGGCAAAGCGCATCCATGACCTGTGCCGCGCGCACGGCATAGCTGTTTGGTGCGGCGGCATGCTGGAGACAGGCATCGGGCGCGCCCACAATATCGCGCTAGCCAGCCTCGCACAGTTTACTTTACCGGGCGATATTTCAGCGTCGTCGCGCTATTGGGAACAAGATATCATAGTTCCTGAAGTGATCGTACAAAACGGCACAATTCGCGTTCCGGACACGCCCGGCATCGGTTATTCGGTTGATGGCGAGCGGCTGCAACGGGCAACGGTCCATCGGGAAACGATCAAGTGGTAATCTTCAATTTGATTTCTGGGCAAACAAAACGAAGCGCAAATCCGTGCCTGAAATTGCTGATACGAAATTTCAGGCGCGGATTTGCGCTAAAATTTGCAACCGCCTTCCCACCCAACGCTAACGGACGTAGCGGAGGCTATTTGCCGAAAAACGGCTGCGCAAAAATTTTAACGGACGCCACAGCGACTATTCGCCTTATTTTTGCCTGAATACCGCACAAAGCGCTAAAATAAGCGCAACTGCGTCCGTTAAATTTGGAAACCGGGCGTAAAACCCAAAATAGCCTCTGTCACGTCCGTTAGAGTCGGAAAGCGCCCTGCCACGACTGTTTAAAAGCTGCAATCCGGCAAACCGACCGAGTTTCCGTCAGCAAGCAATACGCGGCATTAGCCACAGATTGCTTTTCCGCAGGCTTTAGCCTGAACAGTCGGCATTCAGTCGCTGACAGGAAACTACCGGCTTAAGCGGGAAGCCGTTTAGTCCGCTTTATAAGTTAGCACGCGGCCCCACAGACTTTTGGTGCCCCAAATGCCTTGACGCAAGCACTCCAACTGGACGATCTGGCTGTGGTCGACAAAGACGTTGACTTCAGGGCCGTAATTCTTCACATACCAGGCAAATACATCCGGATCGGACGCTTCAAACATGACTTTTTCCGTGCCCAGTTCGGCGGCAATTCTCGTAGCGATATCGGTGCGCCAGGTGTGCACGCTCTCGGTGATGCCTTCCGACTCGATCATGATCATATAGGCGCCCGCTTCCAGGCAGCGTTTGGCGATTGTAATGGCCCGCGACGGATCGGTGGTGCCTTCCGCCGCCAATTCATCCGCGGCAGTTGCGCCGCCGGCGCCAAATTGCACGCCGACTTCCGGTTTTGCCAGCATGCCCGCTTTTTGCACTTTTTCCACAAGGCGCAAAATATCGTCCGTCGGCATGGTGATGAAGCCGGTTGAAATTTCAATGATATCAAAGCCGAGGCGTTTGCATTCTTTCAAATAATGATCGACAGCGCCGGCGCCTTGTCTGAGCACGGTTTCGAGAAATCCCCCGGTAGACACCTTGACGTTATGTTCATGCGCCAGATCGAGAATTTCCCGGATTCGTTCTTCCGGCATTAACGTGAAGGAACCGCCGGCAAACTTCAGACTGTCCACGTATTCGCCCATCGTTTCCAGCACGTCGGTCAAGTAACGTTTGCCCATTACCGAATAGTACGGGCCGCGAATTTCCGTGACGCCGCGGGTGCGCGGCTTTGGCTGCCGGTAATTTGTCAGAAGCTCGGTAAATGCTTTGTATCCCATGATCATTCGCCATCCTTGATTTTGATTTGGCCAAGCAAAGCGGTTAGATCGGCGACCTGTACCTGATCGAGGCGTGAGATTGTTTCAGCGATCCGTTCCGCCAGATCACAATCGATCGCACGGGTCAAACCGCGATATTTTACCATCAGCGTGTCCCAATCGGCAGGGCGCGTGGTAAAGCCGTGGTAGTCGCGTTTTTCAATCCGGAAACAGCGCCCGTCTGTTGCTTCCACTTCCATTCGGCAGGCCATTTCATCCGGGAAAAGGTCGCTGTATTGCTGTTCCGGACGGACATCCACTTTTTGCAGCAATTCTTGAACGTCGGAACGCAAAATCCGTTCAGGCAAGTATTGTTCCGGCATCAATTGCCCGTCAATGTAGGCGGCTGCCAGCATATAAGGAAGCGAGTGGTCGGCTTCCTCTTTGCGGCGGATCTGTTTTTTCCCGCCTTCTTCGCCGCCGCCGATAATGTTGAACGCAACGTCGAACGTTGCGAGCTTTATCCGGGCTATCTCTTGCGGGCGCAGCCCGGAGCTTTCCCTGAGTTCCAACAGTCCCTCGATTGACGATTGCGAATGGATTTCGGCGTTATAACGTTTCGTAATCGTCCGCGTTACGCGTTCCAGGTCTTCCTTCCGCCAATCGATGGCAAACAGCCCGGCAATTGCGTCCATAAATCCTTTGTTGCCTTCAAACACTTCGCGCGGACCGGTGATCCCATACTTGGCGAGCAAGGCGGATTGAACGGCGCCCCTGGCCGTATTGGGGTAAGCAAGACCTTTCCAGTTGGAAAGCTCGCCCGTTCTGGTTACGCGCAGAGAGTTGTAGCTGGTGCCGGAAATCGCCACCGCGTTCGCGATCTGCCCGGCGTTCAAGCCCAGTGCGTGGGCGGCTCCTGCTGCGGCGCCGTATGCGCCCTGAACGGTATGGTCAAAACCGCGGCTGCGCACCGGGGCGATATCGGAAAGGCGGCACTGCACCTGATAAGCGATCGCGAGCGCTACCAGGAAATTGCGTCCGCTTGCCCCGGCATATTCGGCAGCGGCTAAAATTGGCGCCACGTTGTCCGAGGGATGGCACGTTTCGCCTTTGGCGAGGTAGGAGTCGTTGAAATCGAGATATCGCACTGCGGCTCCGTTGAAAAAAGCGGCCTGATCGGGAGTGCCCTTGCCGCCGCCGAGCAAAGTAACGAGAGGATTGCCGCCCATATCCGCGGTCAGTTGGCGAATGAAGCGAATGGGTTCGGCGGACAGCGCGCCGATCGCGCAACCGATGGAATCGAGCACGCGCGCTTTTAAAGCCTGGCGGGAAGCATTGGTAAGATCGCCCCAGCCAAGCCCGGCTGCCCAATCGCCCAATTGTTCGACGATGGTTGTATTGTTGGCAATAGCCATCGTAGTCACCTCCATATGACTGTTTATCTGAATCCATCATAAGCAAGTATGCAAAGCTGTCTTTTGACTTGAGTCACGTTTTTGTTTTTTAATCATTTGATATCAGGATCATTCACTTTTATTCGTCTGGGGCGCGGGGCGGCAGCAGATTTCATAAACGCTAACGGACGCGGCAAAGGCTATTTGCCGAAAAAAGGCTGATTTGAAATTGT
>DASVDB010000145.1 GCA_036381315.1 Bacilli bacterium
AGAAGGCAGGAAGTAAAAAAACGATTACGATTGTCAATTCCCCGTTCGTATGATAGAATACATCATGTTGTGTGAATAAGGTGGTCCGCTGCACGCGATGAAGCGACGATGCTCGCAAGAAGCGTCATGAACACCTGTATGGAAGGAGGGAGTCAGGAATGAGCAATATCATACAGGAAATTGCGCAGGAACAATTGCGCAAGGATATCCCGGCTTTCCGTCCCGGCGACACGTTGAAAGTACACGTGAAAGTTATCGAGGGATCGCGCGAACGGATTCAGATTTTCGAAGGTGTCGTGATCAAGCGCCGCGGCGGCGGCATTAGCGAAACATTCACCGTCCGCAAAATTTCCTATGGCGTCGGCGTGGAAAGAACTTTCCCGCTGCATTCGCCGAAAATCGATAAAATCGAAGTGACTCGCCGAGGTAAAGTCCGTCGCGCCAAGCTTTACTATTTGCGCAATCTGCGCGGCAAAGCGGCGAGAATTACCGAAATCCGTTAAATTTCGCAAGAGAAGGGGCTTGATTCAACGCAAGCCCTTTTTTTGTGCCCTTTTTCTTTTTAAATCGTCCATTCAATGATACAATATAGCACAGTGATGAAAAAATGCAGCTTCGGCCTGGAAAGGAATCGGCAAAACATGGACCAAGAGCAAAATGCGCATATTAAAAACGAAATCGTGGAGTGGATCAAAGCGATTTTGATTGCCGGGGTGCTGGTCGTCGTCATACGGATGTTTATTTTTCAACCGTTTGTGGTGGATGGGCCTTCCATGCGGCCGAACTTTTATACCGGCGAACGATTAATCGTCAACAAATTGATTTACTCCATTCATCCGCCCAGGCGGGGCGAAGTGATTGTGTTTCTGGCTCCCGAAGGAAAGGATTACATCAAGCGCGTCATCGCGTTGCCGGGTGAGACGATCAAAGTGGACGGGGACGATGTTTACATAAACGGCAAAAAAATAGCGGAACCTTACATCGCGGACGCGATCAAAGAGGCGCATAAAACCCGGCCGGTCTACAACTTTACGCGCGACTTTAAATATGTGAACGGCAAATTGCAAGCCGTGACGGTGCCCAAAGACCATGTGTTTGTCATGGGCGACAATCGCCCCGACAGCAAAGACAGCAGATACGAAGACGTCGGCTTTGTGCCGTACGACAAGATTATTGGGCGCGCTGATTTTGTTTTTTGGCCGCTGAAAAAAATCCATCTAATCAATCATTATTGATTCAGGAGCCTAACAATATGACGATACAATGGTTTCCCGGGCATATGGCCAAGGCGCGGCGACAAATGGAAGAAAAGCTCGGGCTGATCGACATTGTGATCGAACTTTTGGATGCCAGAATCCCCTATTCCAGCCGCAACCCGATGATCGATGCGTTATTAAAGGGAAAGCCGCGGCTTGTTGTTTTGAACAAAAGCGATTTGGCCGACCCGGCGGTAACAAAAGATTGGACCGATTTTCTAAAAAGCGATCATACCGGCGTGCTTGCGATCGAATCCGTTTCCGGGAAAAATCTCGCGGAAATTGTTCCCGCGTGCAAAGCGAAGCTGCTTCACAAGACGAAGGCGCAGCTCGCCAAGGGCATCAACCCGCGCAATTTCCGCGCATTGATCGCCGGTATTCCGAATGTGGGAAAATCTACGCTGATTAACCGCCTTGCCGGTCGTAGCGTTGCCGCCACCGGAGACCGGCCCGGAGTAACCAAAGCGCAACAGTGGATTAAAATCGGCGGTGAAATGGATTTGTTGGACACCCCGGGAATACTCTGGCCGAAGTTTGCCGACCCCGCCGTCGGTTACCGCTTGGCCGCTACCGGCGCGATTAAAGAGGAAATTTTAAATCTTGAGGATGTCGCGTTTTTTACGGTCCGATATTTGTTGGAACGCTACCCGAAATTGCTTGCCGCCCGCTATTCCCTTGATGCTCTGCCGACGGAATTGACCCGGCCGGAATCCATCGTTGCGGTCATGGAAGAAATCGGCAAAAAACGCGGCTGTTTGCGTAGCGGCGGCGCAATCGATCTCGCGAAAGCGGCCAAAACGATTTTAAAAGATTTGCAAACGGGAAAAATCGGCCGGATCAGTTTGGAAACGCCGTAAGGTGAGGGAAGTCGGATGTTGCAATATGAAACGGAATTGTGGAAGAGCGGAGCGACCGCCATTGCCGGATTGGATGAAGCCGGCAGGGGCTCTTTATTTGGCGATGTGGTGGCTGCCGCGGTCATTTTTCCCAAGGGGCTGTCCATTCCCGAGATCAACGATTCGAAAAAATTAAGCGCGAAAAAACGCGAGCAGCTTTTTGACGTCATCTGTGAAACAGCGCTTGCCGTAGGCGTAGGGTGCGTCGATGCGGCGACGATCGACCGGATCAATATCAAGCAAGCGTCGCGCATGGCGATGAAAATAGCGGTTGACAATCTCGCTGTTAAGCCCGATTATTTGCTTATCGACGCGGAAAAAGTGGATACGGATATTCGCCAGTTGGCCATTATCCACGGCGACGCGCTGAGCCAGTCGATCGCCGCGGCGTCCATTGTTGCCAAAGTTACGCGGGACCGGATGTGCCAAAACTGGGATTTGCAGTTTCCCGAATACGGCATCGCGATCCATAAAGGATATGCGACAGCTTCGCACCGCAAAAAGATTGTCGAGTTTGGCCCGAGCGCCTTGCACCGCCGTTCTTTTTTAAGCAATATCCTCGCGCAGCAACTGGAATTGTTTTGAAATGCGTCCGCTCAAGTTCTTCCTGTTTCCGGCCGATAAACTCACTAGGGGAGGAGACGGGTCATGAACATCGGCCAATTGCTGCATGGGCTGTTTCATAACATGCCGGCCAACGAAGCGAACGTGCTCGAATTGCAAGTCGGACAAATCGTCAGAGGCGTTGTTTTGAAACTGTTGTCCGATCAGGAAGCGATTATCGGCATGGGCGGCGCGCAAATTCGGGCGAAATTGTTAACTCCGTTAAGCGTCGGGGAAGCCGCGGCATTTGCCGTGCAACCAAACCGGCAAGACGGCATGTTATGGCTCAAAGCTCTACCTCTTTCCGCCACGGCCGCAACCGCGCAATCACTGGTTGAATGGCTGAATGTGCTGGGTGTGAAAAATACAAGTGAAAACCGCGCAGTGCTTGGCAAACTGCTTCAGGAAGAACAACCCGTATCGAAGGAACAATTTGCGCGCATGAGCGAGTTTGTGGCCGCCAAGCCGAAAAATATTCCGTTAAATCAGTGGATGGACGCCGGTTTGCTTGCCGCAAGGCGGGGGCTGCCGCTCAGTGCGGAAACCGCGCTGCCGATCTGGCAAGTTCTCTTTGGCGAAGCCTTTCATCAATTGCTGCAAGCCTTTTCTTCGCAAGTGCAAACCATATTATCCGAAAATCCGCGGATGATGGCCGTTACGGATCAGACACAGGGTTTTGCGCCGCGGAAGGCGCAGGCTGCAGCCGTAATGCTGCCTGATTTATTGCGGCAAGCCGCCCGGATGGTCGCTGAAATTTTCCCGCTGCGCACGGAGTTGCCGTCAACAATCGCAATGACCGGCAGAGAAACCGAAGAGGCGGTTGTTCGCGCCAATTCGGCAAACCATATAATTCAGGAGCCGCGGCCGCAGCAAGGCGCATTAGCGCATCCAATGCCGCAACAGCAAAGCGCATCGGCGCAAGCAAACCGGCGAACAGGCCACCCGGAAGCATTTTTACCAAATAACATGCAAGCCGAACATGTGTCATATCCGGCACGGGCGCCCATTCGGATGCAAACTCCGATTGAGCCTGCGAAGATGTCGACTGCGGCGGCGCCGGAAATACGGATGGCTGCGCATGCCGCTGAAATACCCGCCGCGCAGCCGGCACAAATCCCGCATACCGCCTGGATTCCCCAATTATTGAAACTGATCGGCATTTCGTTCGAACATGAAGGCAACCATATGCCGAAGCAACAAATGGCTGCGCCGGAAATAGCGGAAAATCCGCCTGTTACGCAGGGCAATGGAGCGCATGCGCACGATTCGTTAAAAGGCGTGCTCGCGCAACTGTTGGATAACGCGGGACTTGCGGCGCCGTTAAAAGAGGCGGCCCAACAGTTGTTGAACCATATCACGGGGCAGCAGCTGCTTCTGCAAACCGGCACGCAGCAAGCTTTGTCGCAAATTACACTGTTCATTCCGCTGCGCGACGAACACGGCAGGCAAACAGCGTCCGTGCAAATTCAGTCAAGAAAAGGAAAAAGCGGCTTGCTTGACGCGCAAAACTGCCGGCTGTTGTTCGATCTGCATATGCCCGCGCTCGGGGTTACGGTGATCGATGTGGCGGTTGTAGAGCGGATGGCAAATATTCGCATCTTCAACGACCATCCGCAAATTTCATCATGGCTTAAGGAGTCGAAAGAAGAAATAGGCGCGGCGCTCGCGGCATTGGGATATTCCTGTTTGTCGCTCAAGCATCATAACTTTCCGGAACAGCATTATGCAACCGCATCCGGCAACGGGAAAACGGCTGCCATCCCTTCGCTGCGGCCGTATAAAGGGGTGGATTTGCGCATATGAAAATAAAACGCTCCGAGGCAGCCAAACGGTTGCGTGCGGTTGCTTTAAAATACGACAAAGACAAGCATGAAGCCCCGATTGTAACGGCCAAAGGGCACGGCGTCGTGGCGGAAAATATGATAAAAAAGGCGCGGGAGCACGGCGTCCCGGTGCAGGAAAACCCATCCTTGGCGGAATTATTGAGCAAGCTGGATATTGACCAGGCCATCCCGCCCGAATTATACCGTTTGGTCGCCGAACTTCTAAGCTACATTTACCGGATGGATAAAAAAGCGCGCGATTTTGCGGCGAGGAGCAACCCATGAGTCCGGGGCGAAAAAAAGAAACGGGGGGCAAAGGCGAACAATTGGCGGCGCAGTATTTGCGGAATCATGGATATACGATTTTGCACACCAATTGGCGATGCCGTTCGGGAGAAATCGATATTGTCGCGCAAAAAGGCGGCGCCATCGTCTTTGTCGAAGTGCGCACGCGCACGGCGGGGGGCGGATTCGGCTCGCCGGAAGAGTCGGTGGATGCCCGCAAACAAGTGAAAGTGCGGCAAACAGCGCAAATGTATTTGTATGCCCACAAGCAATTTAACGCTCCCGCCAGATTCGACGTGATCGGCGTCGAGCTCACGCCCGCGGGGGAATTGGCCGATCTGCGCCATATTGAAAACGCCTTTGTCTGAAAAATCACAACGTTCGCTGGTCCAATTTGCGGTATTGGATCGCTTCGGCGACATGCTCAAGCTCGATGGTTTCAGATTGCTCCAAATCGGCTATCGTTCGTGCCAGCTTTAAAATCCGGTCGTATGCGCGGGCGCTTAAACCCAATGCGTTGAAAGATTGCTGCAAAAGTTGCGCGGCATCTTGCTTCAGCCGGCAGTGCGCGCGCAAGAGCGTGCCAAACAGTTCGCCGTTATAACGTATTTGCGTACCTGCATACCTTTTCTGTTGAACGGCGTGCGCCCGATAGACCATTTCGCGCAGCTCTTTCGATGTAAGCTGATGCTTGCCTGCCGCCGGTTCGCTAGAATTCGTCAGCTCTTCAATCTCCACGCGCGGCACATCCACATGCAGGTCAATGCGGTCCAATAGCGGCCCCGACAATTTATCGCGGTAAGCGGCAATTTTTTGTTTATGGCAACTGCACGGATTTGTTTCCGTCTCATGTCCGTAGTAGCCGCAAGGACAAGGGTTCATCGTCGCCGCCAAAATAAATCGGGAGGGAAAGGCATAGGAGGCGCGCGCTCGTGCCAAAGTAACCTTGCGGTCTTCCAACGGCTGCCGCAAAACTTCCAGAACGCGCCGCGGGAATTCCGGCATTTCATCCAAAAACAATACGCCATGATGAGCGAGACTGACTTCGCCCGGGCGAGGCGGACTGCCGCCGCCGATCAGCCCGCCTTGCGAAATCGTATGGTGCGGATCGCGAAACGGTCGCTGCCGGATCATCGTTCCGCCGCGTTCCAACTTGCCGGCTATGCTGTAAATTTTTGTGACTTCAAGCGCTTCGGCTTCCGTCATGGGCGGCAATATCGTAGGCAGGCGGCGAATCAGCATCGTTTTCCCCGATCCCGGCGGACCAACGAGCATGATGTTGTGCATGCCCGCCGCGGCAATCGCCATGGCGCGCTTGGCGAAATGCTGCCCTTTGACTTCCGCGTAATCGAAATCCTGTACATTAAGCGCGTTGGATTCCCGACTGTCGTTTATTTCCGCAATCTGAACGCCATTCATGTACGCTTGAAACTTTTCGGCGCTTTCCAGTTCCCGCAAATCTTCCAATCTGTTTACCGGAACGATCAGCATATCGCTGATCAGATTCGCTTCCGCAGCGTTATCGCCGGGCAAAATAGCGATTTTTAAACCTGCGGCTTTCGCCATTTGCACCATTGAAAGCACCCCGGGAACGGCTCTGACCGCGCCATCCAGCGACAGCTCCCCAATGATGAGAGCTTTCTCGCACCCGTATAAACGGATTTGTTTGCTTGTTGTCAAAATGCCCGCGGCAATCGCCAAATCAAACGCCGAGCCTTCTTTGTGCAAATCGGCGGGAGCCAAATTTACCGTAATGCGCTTGAGCGGAAACTCGAACCGGCTGTTTTTCAGCGCCGCTCGCACGCGTTCCGCCGACTCGCGGATGGCGCCGCCCGGCAACCCGACGATGTTGATTTGCGGCAATCCGTTGGCAATATCGATTTCCACTTCGACTTTTTTTCCCTCGATGCCATGCACGCAGCCGCTAAATATTTTTCCATACACAATAAAACACCTCTTGTTATCGGAAATGTGAAAAAACTTCACCGCTTCCGGAACAAAGGTGCTTCCTCTTATTCCGCTCTTTATTTGGCTATGAACCATATTACCATAATTTTCGCACAGTTGGCTATCCTAAATGCGAAGAGGTGATCAGCACATGGACAAACCGTATTTTTGCCCGAACTGCCGTGCAAACCGCGTGAAATTCAGCATCGTGACGAGCTATTCGCAAAGCATTCGCAAAGACGCGATCACCGGCGCGATTGTGGAAACGGAACAACCGAAAGAAGTCCCGTTGGCGGAGCCGAATATTGAGTGCCGGGTGTGCGGCTTTATCGGCAACGAACTGCGGTTTATCCGCCAGGCGGAGCGGGAGCCGCGGATAAACCAAAACCATTTCCCGAGCAATTAAAAAAACCGGAAAAGTTCGCGGTTGCCGGCATGATCATGTTGGCATATGTCTAAAACTGGCAGGGTATGCAACAATCGTGCGAAAATTTGTACAACGCGGGAAAAGTCGCGAAAAAAATTGCCGGCAACCATTGAATATGCAACATTACTTGCGCTAAACTGGGATTGTTGCTTGTCGTGCGAAGAGTAAGAAGGAGGGCATAAAGTAATGAATATTCACGAATATCAGGCAAAAGCGGTGCTTAGACAGTATGGCGTCAAAGTGCCGGAAGGAAAAGTGGCCTTTTCCGTCGACGAAGCGGTGGAAGCCGCCAAGGCGCTCGGAACGCCCGTGGTCGTGGTGAAGGCGCAAAT
Organism: Bacilli bacterium; assembly: GCA_036381315.1. Taxonomy (NCBI): domain Bacteria; kingdom Bacillati; phylum Bacillota; class Bacilli; species Bacilli bacterium. The sequence goes on from DASVDB010000145.1 coordinate 7,570, forward strand.
TCATGCCGGCGGGCGCGGCAAGGCGGGCGGCGTGAAGGTGGCCAAAAACCTCGATGAGGTTAAAACCTATGCGCAAAGTTTATTGGGCAAAATTTTGGTGACGCACCAAACCGGACCGGAAGGCAAAGAGGTAAAGCGCCTTTTGATCGAACAGGGCTGCGACATCAGGAAGGAATATTATTTGGGCGTTGTGGTGGACCGCGGAACGGGCCGCATCGTCTTTATGGCTTCGGAGGAAGGCGGTACCGAAATCGAGGAAGTAGCCGCGAAAACCCCGGAGAAAATTTTCAAGGAAACGATTGATCCGGCTGTCGGGCTGCAAATGTTCCAGGCGCGCAAGCTGGCTTACGCCATACATATTCCCGATGCGCTGGTGAACAAAGCGGTGCAGTTTATGATGGGGCTGTACCGGGCGTTTGTCGACAAGGATTGTTCCATTGCGGAAATCAATCCGCTTGTCGTGACCGGCGACGGCGAAGTCATGGCGCTTGACGCCAAGCTGAACTTTGATGCGAACGCGTTGTTCCGGCATAAGGATATTTTGGAACTGCGCGATTTGTCGGAAGAAAATGAGAAGGAAATTCAGGCATCGAAATTTGATTTAAGCTATATCGCGCTGGACGGCAATATCGGCTGCATGGTAAACGGCGCCGGCCTGGCGATGGCGACGATGGACATTATTAAGCACTATGGCGGCGAGCCCGCCAACTTCCTTGATGTCGGCGGCGGCGCAACGACGGAAAAAGTTACGGAAGCGTTTAAGATCATTTTGTCCGATGAACGTGTAAAAGGCATTTTCGTCAACATTTTCGGCGGCATTATGCGCTGCGACGTCATTGCCACCGGCGTTGTCGAAGCGGCCAGGCAGGTTGGCTTGACCCGTCCGCTCGTGGTGCGGCTGGAAGGCACAAACGTGGCAATTGGCAAGAAAATTTTGAGCGAGTCGGGACTGAACATCGTCGCGGCCGATTCCATGGCTGACGGCGCGCAAAAAATCGTCGCGCTGGTGAAATAGCGAAACGCCGATGAAGATCGATAGGAGGAAAGTTAGCCATGAGTATTCTCATCAATAAAAATACGAAAGTCATTACGCAGAACATTACCGGAAAAACCGGGCTTTTTCACGCCAAAGGCGCGCTGGACTACGGCACGCAGATGGTAGCCGGGGCTACGCCGGGCAAAGGCGGTACCCATGTCGACATTACGCTTGAGAACGGTTCGACCGTATCGCTTCCGGTCTACAACACGGTGAAAGAAGCGGTCGACAAAACCGGCGCAACCGCTTCGGTTATTTATGTCCCGCCGGCATTTGCCGCGGATGCGATCATGGAAGCTGTCGACGCGGAAGTGGAATTGATTATCTGCATTACCGAAGGCATCCCGGTTTTGGATATGGTAAAAGTAAAGCGCTATATGGAAGGGAAAAAATCGCTTTTGATCGGGCCGAACTGCCCTGGCGTCATTACGCCGGGCGAATGCAAAATCGGCATTATGCCGGGTTACATTCATGCTCCCGGCCATGTCGGCGTCGTCTCGCGCAGCGGCACGCTGACCTATGAAGCGGTGCACCAGCTGACGACACGCGGAATCGGACAATCCACCGCGGTCGGCATCGGCGGCGATCCGGTCAAAGGCATGGAGTTTATAGATGTTCTAAGCCGCTTCAATGACGATCCGGACACCTACGCGGTCATCATGATCGGCGAAATCGGCGGTACCGCGGAAGAAGACGCCGCCCGCTGGATCAAAGCCAATATGAAAAAGCCCGTTGTCGGGTTTATCGGCGGTAAAACGGCGCCCAAAGGAAAACGGATGGGCCACGCCGGGGCGATCATTTCCGGCGGCAAAGGGACCGCCGCGGAAAAGATTAAAGTGCTGGAAGAATGCGGCATCCGCGTGGCGCCGACGCCGGCGGAAATGGGTTCGACGCTTGTCTCCGTACTGGAGGAACAAGGGCTTCTGGAGAAATGCAAGACGATTCGATAATATATGCAAGTTTTATTTGAGAGGTAAGCAACCTCCTTTGTCCCGCCCGCGGGATAGGGGAGGTTTTTTGCATATTTGCTCATGAAAGGGGAAATGGTTATGGACAAACGAAAACTGCTGATTGCTTTGCACGAAATGAAGGGGATTGGCTGGAAATCAATTTCCAGATTCATGAAGCAAAACGGGGATTTATACGATCCCTTAAGCTTGACGGACCGGCAGCTGGCCGCAATCGGGCTCGATCAGGCAAAAATCGCTCTGGCCCGCAAAGCGGCGGACGAAACGTATGCCGCGGGGAGATTGCGAGAATACGAGCGGCGCGGCATTGCCGTCGTAACGGTCTTCGATGCGGCTTACCCCAAGCTGTTGCGGCAAATTGCGCAGCCGCCGTGGGTTATTTATTGCATCGGCGATATATCGCTGTTGCAACATCCTGCCATTGCCGTTGTCGGTACGCGAACGCCTACCTTTTACGGGCGGAAAAACGCTTTTCAAATTTCCAAACGGCTAGCGGAAGCGGGCTTTACCGTCGTCAGCGGATTGGCGCGGGGGATCGACAGCGACGCGCATCGCGGCGCTTTGCTGGGCGCTGCGGCTACGATTGCCGTGCTGGGCTCGGGGCCGGATATCGTCTATCCGCCGGAGCATGGCGATCTGTTCCGCGAGATTGCGCAAAAAGGATTGATCGTAACCGAATTTCCGCTCGGCACGAAGTCCCATCCCGGGTTGTTTCCGCTGCGCAACCGCATTATTGCCGGATTAAGCCTCGGCACATTGGTTGTGGAAGCCGCGTTGAAAAGCGGCTCCCTGATCACGGTTGACTATGCCCTGCAGGAGTCGAGAGACGTGTTTGCCATGCCCGGCCCGATCGACTCGCCAAAAAGCCAGGGCCCGCTATCCCTGATCAAGCAAGGCGCCAAGCTTGTGGCTGATGTGCGGGATATTTTGGAGGAATACGGTCATACGATGGAGTGTGAGGCTTTCTCCGATTGCGCGGGCCAAACGACGGAAACGACAGGCGACGAACAAAAGGTGCTGAATCTTTTGCGACACGAACCGGCGTCTTTTGACCGATTGCTGGAACTTGGAAATTTCGAATTTGGACATTTGCATGCAGTTCTGTTATCTTTACTAATGAAACGTTTGATTGAGCAGCGTCCTGGTTCATTATATGCGCTTAGCGAAAGCACATGAAGGGAGGACTTGCGATTGGCGGAATCACTGGTCATCGTTGAGTCGCCGGCCAAAGCGAAAACGATTGGAAAATATCTTGGCGGAAAATTTATTGTAAAAGCTTCGATGGGGCATATTCGCGATTTGCCGAAAAGCCAAATCGGAGTAGAGATCGAAAATGGATTCAACCCGAAATATATTACGATCCGCGGCAAAGGCAATGTATTGAAAGAATTGAAGGACGCTTGCAAAAAAGTGAAAAAAGTGTATCTCGCCGCCGACCCTGACCGGGAAGGAGAAGCAATCGCCTGGCATTTGGCGCACTATTTGGAAGTGCCGGAAAGCGAGCCATGCCGCGTTGTGTTCAACGAGATTACCAAGCAAGCCGTAAAAGACGCGTTTCATTCGCCGCGCAAAATCAACATGGATTTGGTGAACGCGCAGCAGGCGAGACGGATTCTCGACCGTTTGGTAGGTTATAAAATCAGCCCGCTATTGTGGAAAAAAGTGAAAAAAGGTTTGTCGGCCGGCAGGGTGCAATCGGTCGCCGTCAAAATTATTCTGGACCGCGAAAATGAAATAAAAGCGTTTATCCCGGAAGAATATTGGACCATTACCGCAACGCTTCTTTCGCAAGACGGTCCGTTTGATGCGAAGTTTTACGGGCTTGGCGCAAGCAAACTGGAGTTGCACACGGCGGATGAGGTTGGGCAAATTTTGTCCGGATTGCAAAACGCCGTGTTCACGGTTGCCGAAGTAAAAGAAAAGGAAAGGCTCCGCAACCCCGCGCCGCCGTTTACCACCAGTTCGCTGCAGCAGGAAGCGGCCCGCAAACTGAATTTCCGCGCCGCCAAAACGATGCAGATTGCCCAGCAGCTTTATGAAGGCGTGGAAATCGGCAAAGAAGGTACGGTCGGCCTGATTACGTACATGCGTACGGACTCGACCCGGGTTTCCCCGGTCGCGCAAGAAGAAGCGAGAGCTTACATTGCCGAAAAATATGGCCAATCCTATGTTCCGAACACGCCGCGCAACTACTCGAAAAAGGCGGCCAACGCGCAGGACGCCCATGAGGCGATCCGTCCGACCGACGTCCGCAAACAGCCTGAAGACGTAAAACCATATTTGTCGCGCGACCAGCAGCGACTTTACAAATTGATATGGGAGCGGTTTATTGCCAGCCAGATGGCTTCCGCGGTGCTGGATACGATGACGGTGGATATTGCCGCGGGCGATGCGGTGTTTAAAGCGACCGGATCGACGGTGAAATTTCCCGGCTTTATGAAAGTTTATGTGGAAGGCAACGACGACGGAGCGACGGAAGAAGACAAACTGCTGCCGCCATTGAAAAAAGGCGACAGGCTTGACGCCGAGAAAATCGAACCGAAGCAGCATTTCACCCAGCCGCCGCCCCGCTATACGGAAGCGCGCCTTGTCCGCACGCTGGAAGAATTGGGCATCGGCCGGCCGAGCACCTACGCGCCGACATTAGAAACGATCCAGAAACGCGGCTATGTGGCGCTGGAAGAAAAAAAATTCGTGCCGACGGAATTGGGCGAAATCATCGTGCAGATCATGGAACAGTTTTTCCCGGAAATCATCAATGTGGAATTTACGGCGAAAATGGAAGACGAATTGGATTATATCGAAGAAGGCAAGGAAAACTGGGTGCATGTGTTGGAAAACTTTTACCGTTCGTTTGCCAAACGCCTGGAAGTTGCCGCCGAAGAAATGAAAGAGGTCGAGATTCAGGACGAGTTTTCCGATGAAACATGCGAAAAATGCGGCCGCCCGTTCGTCTACAAAATGGGCCGGTTCGGCAAATTTCTCGCTTGCTCCGGCTTTCCGGAATGCCGCAATACGAAGCCGATCGTAAAAAACACCGGCGTAAAATGCCCGACGTGCGGCAGCGGTGCGGTCGTGGAACGCCGCAGCAAAAAGGGCCGGCTGTTTTACGGCTGCGACCGTTATCCGCAGTGCGATTTCGTCTCCTGGGACAAACCGGCGCGCGAATTATGCCCGAAATGCGGCGCGATGATGGTGGAAAAACGCAATAAAGGGTCCGTCCGGGTGCAGTGCATCCGTTGCCACCATCAGATGAAACCGCGCGAGGAAGCGCGCGAAGAAGCTTGACATTATTGCGAACTTGCGATCTTTGCGAAGATGGCGGCACGAAAAAATCCGGGGAGGTGCTTGCATGTCCGCCGACCGAGTGATCGTTATCGGCGCCGGTTTGGCCGGCAGCGAAGCGGCTTGGCAGATTGCGAGCCGCGGCGTGCCGGTTACGCTTTACGAAATGAGGCCGGTAAAAAAAACGCCGGTGCACGTTACCGATTGTTTCGCGGAGTTGGTCTGCAGCAACTCGCTGCGCGCCAACAGCCTGACGAATGCCGTGGGCATTTTAAAGGAAGAGATGCGCAGGCTGCATTCATTGGTTATGCATGCGGCTGATCAAACTTCGGTCCCGGCCGGGGGAGCGCTTGCCGTAGATCGGGAGGCGTTTTCGCGCCTCATTACGTCCATGTTGGCAAACCATCCGCAAATTGAAGTGATTCGCGAAGAAATGCGCGACATACCGGACGGGATTGTCATTATCGCGACCGGACCGCTGACATCGCCGATCCTGTCGGAACGCATCCGGCAATTGACCGGCGAGCGGTATTTATATTTTTATGATGCCGCCGCGCCGATTGTGGAAAAAGAATCCGTCGATCTGGCCAAAGTGTTTGTCGCCTCCCGTTATAACAAAGGCGAAGCGTCATATCTGAATTGCCCGCTGACGGAAAGCGAATTTTCCCGCTTTTACGAAGCCCTCGTTACGGCGGAAACCGCGCCGGTCAAGGAATTCGAGAAAGAAATCTATTTTGAGGGCTGCATGCCAATCGAAGTCATGGCCAAACGCGGCAAGCAAACGTTGCTGTATGGCCCGTTAAAGCCGGTCGGATTGGTCGACCCGCGGACGGGGAATAAGCCGTTCGCCGTCGTGCAATTGCGGCAGGATAACGCTGCCGGCACGTTGTACAACCTGGTCGGCTTCCAGACGCATCTGAAATGGGGCGAGCAAAAAAGAGTGTTTTCCCTGATACCGGGGCTTGAGCATGCCGAATTTGTCCGCTACGGCGTCATGCACCGCAACACCTTTTTGCACTCGCCCGGTTTGCTTTACCCGACATATCAGTATAAAGGCAGGCAGACGCTGTTTTTTGCCGGCCAAATGACCGGGGTGGAGGGCTATGTCGAATCGGCGGCCTCCGGCTTGATCGCCGGGTTAAACGCGGCCTTGCTGGCGCTGGGAAAACCATGTGCAGCGCTGCCGCCGGAAAGCGTCATCGGCAGCATGGCGCATTACGTCACGTCGCCCAAAGTGAAACATTTTCAGCCGATGAACGCGAATTTCGGCCTGTTGCCGCCGATTGAAAAACGCTATGCGAGCAAAATGCAAAAAATCGAGCAATTGGCCGCGCGGGCATTGCGTTCCATTGAGCAATTTTGCCAATCTGAAGCTTTCGTACCTTGTCATTAATCTTTTTTTTATGATACGATATCCTTTGTTTTTGAGGAGTGGATGGTTGGACACGGCGCAAGCTGGGAGTGATCTGGGTGGAGCAGTCAATCGAATGGTTTCTGCAGCATCTTCGCGGCGAAAAAAATGCGGCGGATCACACGATTGCCGGCTATGAAGAAGATTTGCGGCAATTTGCCGCCTTTTTGCGCAGGCAACAGATACATGATTTTGGCGCGGTGGGGCATTTGGCGGTGCGTTCGTTTTTGGCGGAACTGAATGCGCACAATTATGCGCGCGCAAGTCTCGCCAGAAAATTATCCGCCTTGCGCAGTTTTTACGCTTTTTTGGTGCGGGAAGGAGTGCTCGCCGCAAGCCCGTTCGGCGCGGTGCGCACGCCGAAATTGGAAAAGAAACTTCCCAAATTTTTATACGTAGAAGAAATGAAGGCGTTGTTGGCGGTTCCCGATTTGTCCGCTCCGGCGGGCATTCGCGACGCCGCAATCTTGGAAACCTTGTATGCCAGCGGCATGCGGGTAAGCGAGCTGGTTGGCCTTGATCTTGCGTCGGTCGATTTGCGTGGCGGCACCGCGCTTGTTTTCGGCAAAGGGGCGAAAGAACGCTATGTGCCGCTGGGCGATTATGCCGTTGCGGCGCTTCAGCGGTATTTGCGGCAGGCAAGGCCGCTGTTGGCCAAATCGGCGCAAGAAACCGCGCTTTTTCTCAATACCAGGGGGGGAAGGTTAACGGATCGCAGCATCAGGCGCATCATCGATACGCATGTCGGCAAATTGGCCACGCGACGGAAAATCAGCCCGCACACGCTACGCCATACGTTTGCCACGCATTTATTGGAAGCGGGGGCGGATCTTCGGACCGTACAGGAGCTACTGGGCCACGTCAATATTGCTACGACGCAGATTTATACACATGTAACGCGGGATCATTTGCAATCGATCTATAACCGTGCTCATCCGCGCGCGTAAGCGGCTTTTTCATTTTTGCCAAACATTTTGCGTCACGAAAGGAGGAGGCTAAATGGAATTTACTTTTCATGCGACGACCATTTTCGCGGTTCGCCATAACGGCAAAGGGGCGATCGCCGGAGACGGCCAGGTGACGTTCGGCAACAGCATGATCATGAAAAATACGGCCAAAAAAGTTAGACGCCTGTATAAAGGAAACGTGCTTGCCGGGTTTGCCGGTTCGGTCGCCGACGCCATTACGCTGTTTGAGAAATTCGAAGGCAAACTGGAGGAATACCACGGCAACCTGCAGCGCGCCGCAGTGGAAATGACGAAAGATTGGCGCCAGGACAAAATATTGCGCAAGTTGGAAGCGATGATGATCGTCATGGATAAACAAAACATGCTTTTGCTTTCCGGCAGCGGTGAAATGATCGAACCGGATGACGGGATTTTGGCGATCGGATCCGGCGGCAGTTTCGCGCTTGCGGCAGGCAGAGCGCTTAAAAAATACGCCGGGCACATGGAAGCGAAGGACATCGCGAAAGCGGCGTTGGAAATGGCGGCGGAAATTTGCGTCTATACGAATCATAATATTATTGTGGAAGAAATCGAGTAGGCTGCATTCTGCGGCAGCCTTCAGGAGGTATGGAATTGGCACACAAGTCGTTGACACCTCGGGAAATCGTGAAAGAGTTGGATAAATATATCGTCGGCCAGCATTTGGCCAAACGTTCCGTGGCAATCGCCTTGCGCAACCGCTACCGCCGGAATTTGCTCGATGATTCGCTGCGCGATGAAATTATGCCGAAAAATATTTTGATGATCGGCCCCACCGGCGTGGGCAAAACCGAGATTGCCCGCAGACTGGCGAAGCTGGTCAATGCGCCGTTTGTCAAAGTGGAAGCGACCAAATTCACCGAAGTCGGATATGTCGGGCGCGATGTGGAGTCGATGGTGCGCGATCTGGTGGAAACGGCTATCCGTATGGTCCGTGCGGAGAAAACGGAAAAAGTGAAGGACCGGGCGGAAATATTGGCAAACGAGCGCATCGTACAATATCTCGTGCCGACGGAATCGAAACAGAAAAACACGCGAAACCCGCTGGAAATGCTGTTTGGAGGGCAAAACGCCCAGCAAAGCGACCCGGAAGTCGAGCAGTCCATCAAGGAACAGCGCGCGCGTGCGGCGGAACGTTTGGCAAAAGGCGAATTGGAAAACGAAACGATTGAAATCGAGGTCGAGGATAACGCCCCATCGATGTTCGAAATGTTTTCCGGCCAGGGAACGGAACAAGTCGGTTTCAACATGCAGGAATTGTTCGGCAATTTTTTGCCGAAAAAAACGAAAAAGCGCAAACTTTTGATTAAGGAAGCCCGCAAATTGCTGATTCAGGAAGAGGCGCAGAAGCTGATCGATATGGATGAAGTGGTGCAAGAATCGATTGCGCGCGCCGAACAGTCGGGAATCATTTTTATCGATGAAATCGATAAAATCGCCGGGGGCGGCAGGGGGCACGGACCGGACATCTCGCGGGAAGGCGTGCAGCGCGATATTTTGCCGATCGTGGAAGGCTCGACGATCATGACGAAATACGGACCGGTCAAAACCGATTTTATTTTGTTTATCGCCGCCGGCGCTTTCCATATCGCCAAGCCGTCCGATTTGATTCCGGAATTGCAGGGGAGATTTCCGATCCGGGTGGAATTGAACAATTTGTCGATGGAGGACTTCGTCAATATTTTGAAAGAGCCGAAAAACGCCTTGACGAAACAGTATACCGCGCTTCTGGAAACGGAGGGCATTCAAGTCACGTTTACCGACGAAGCGATCAGCGAGATTGCGCAAATCGCCGTCGAAGTGAACCAGAACACGGAAAATATCGGCGCCCGCAGATTGCATACCATTTTGGAAAAACTGCTGGAAGACTTGTCATTCGAAGCTCCCGACATTAACTTGGAGAAGTTTTCCATCACGCCGGAGTACGTGCGGGAAAAATTAGCCGATATCGCCAAAAACCGCGATTTGAGCCAGTATATATTATAAGAGGTTGAAAAGATGAATTTGTTGAACAAAACCAGAACGTTAAACAAATTGTTGCAAAAAGCCGCCGGCCAGCCGGTCAATTTTATGGAAATGTCGGAAGTGCTGAGCAATACGATCCAATCCAATGTGTTTGTCATAAGCAGAAAAGGCAAAATATTGGGCTATGCGATGGCCGCGCCGTTTCATTCGGCCGATACGGCCAATCACCTGCTCAATGAGCGGCGGATGGAGGCGGAACACAACGGGATTCTGCTTGGCGTCAAGGAAACTTGTTCGCATCCGGGCGAAATCGACGAGCGGTTGAAACAGCTTTTTGAACAGCCGCATCTGATCATTGTCCCGATTGTCGGCGGCGGGGACCGTCTGGGAACGTTGGTCGTTTCGCGGGCCGGCCAGCCGTTTATCGACGACGACCTGATTTTGGCCGAATACGGTTCGACGGTTGTCGGCATGGAAATATTGCGAATCAGGCAGGAGGAAATTGAAGAGGAAGCCCGATATAACGCAGTGGTGCAAGTCGCCATCGGATCGTTGTCGTACAGCGAAATGGAGGCCGTCGGGCACATATTTGAAGAACTCGACGGCAAAGAGGGGCTTCTTGTTGCCAGCAAAATAGCCGATCGCGTCGGCATTACGCGTTCGGTGATCGTAAACGCGCTGCGCAAGCTGGAGAGCGCAGGCGTCATTGAATCGCGCTCGCTGGGGATGAAAGGCACCTATATCAAGATTTTGCTCCCCCAATTGATCGAGCATTTGAAAGGCAACCGGTAAGACTAAAGCAGGATAACAAAATCAGGAATTCATACGAACGCCCTATTCCTTTTGTTGGAATAGGGCGTTTATGATGTTTTTTGAAGATTGTTGTCGAAACAGGAAGGAAATTACCGGCAATTTGTTGAATAACAATATAGTCTTTTATTTTGAGGGGGGGACAAGATGGCGATTATTGACAATTCCCGGTTCAATCTGTTGGAAAGATCGCTGAATGCGGCTGCACTCAGACAAAAAGTAATTGCAAACAATATTGCAAATGTCGATACTCCCAACTTCAAAAGATCGGATGTCGTTTTCGAAGACTTGCTGCAAAAAGAAATCGAGACTTCATCCGCCCATTTTGTCGGCAAACGGACTGATCCGCGCCACTTCGAGATCGGCGGCGGAAGCGAAGCGATGCCGGAGATTGTCACAGACCAGCATTCCGCGATGAACAACAACTTGAACAATGTGGACATTGATCGGGAAATGGCGCTGATGGCGGAAAACGAACTTCGCTACAATGCGCTTATTCAGCAGTTGAATTACGAATTGCGGCAAATCCGGATCGCGATAGACGGGAGAAGGTGATCAGCGTGAAACTGACAAGCAGTTTTGATATCAGCGCTTCGGCGCTAACCGCCCAGCGGCTGCGCATGGACGTCATTTCCTCCAACATCGCCAATGCGGAAACAACGCGGGGCAGGTTTGTAAACGGAAGATGGCTTCCGTATACGCGTAAAATGGTTGTCATGGAACCGAAATCGGTTACTTTTTCCGGCGCGCTCAAGCAGGCCATGTACGGTGCGGGGCAAGGCGTCAAGGTTACCGGCATTATTGAGGATCAAACGCCGTACAAGCGCGTATACAATCCCGGCAGTCCGGATGCGGACGAGCAGGGTTATGTCTTGATGCCGAATGTCGACGTGTTGAAAGAAATGGTCGATATGATTGGCGCCTCCCGCTCCTATGAGGCCAATGTGACGGCGTTGAACGCCAGCAAAGCGATGTTTATGAAGGCGCTCGAAATCGGCAAGTAGGCGAATCGGGGCTAAGGAAAACAATGAAGGAGGATTCGTATGATCGCGAAAACGGATCTGGCAGGGCAATTGATGAACGCCCCTGCCGTTTCAGGCGGTACGTCCGCCCCGGGAAAAGGAGCGGTTGACGTATCCGGCCAATTCGGAAAATTACTTGAAACCGCGATTGATCAGCTTAACGCGCAAAATGCGGAAGTCGATGAGCTTACCAAGCAATTCGCCACCGGACAACTGACAGATATACACCAATTGCTGATCGCATCCGAAAAAGCGTCATTGGGTTTGGAATTGACGGTGCAGATCCGGAACAAAATGATCGAGGCATATCAGGAAATCATGCGCATGCAACTATAATCAGACAGATTGACTAGCGTGTTCTGGATGAGGTGGGAACGTGAATGAGAGGCTTTCCCGTTATTGGGAACTTCTAAAGAAATTTTGGAGCAAAACAAACAAAAATCAACGAATCATGATTGTTTCCGCTATTGCCGCAGTAATCATCGTCATTGTTGCCGTCACGTTAACTTTCTCCAAAACCGAGTATGTCATCGCGTTTACGGAGCTGAACGCCGACGATGCGGCAGCCATCACCGGATATTTGAACAATCAGGGCATCAAGTACAAGCTGAGCGAAGACGGCAAAAGCATTGGCGTTCCAAAACCGGTTGCCACACAGGTGAAAATCGACGTCGAGTCGCAAGGTTTGATGAAAAACGGATCGATCGGTTACGGGATTTTTCGCGACAATATTTCTTCATTCGGCATGACCGACAATGAATTTAATATTTTAAGCCTGGACGCCAAAGCGGGCGAGATTCAAAAATTAATCAATGCCATGAATGGTGTCGTCAGTTCGAAAGTCATGATTAATATTCCGCAAGAAAGCGTATTTTTGAACGACGTGCAAGACAGGTCCACCGCGGCGGTCGTCATTCGTTTTCAGCCGGGATACCGTCCGGACCAACACCAAATAGACACCATTTTCAATTTGGTGGCGCATAGCGTGCCGAATTTAAGTATCGAAGACATTACGGTTTCCGACCAGAGCGGATCATTTTCGCCTTCCACGGCGGGCGGCGCCCTTGCTTCCGCAGCGACAACAGCGGAGCAGCAGTTGATGTTCAAGAAGCAATTTGAAGCGGATATTCAGAAAAATGTGTACCAGCTTCTTAGCCGGATCATCGGGCCGGACAAAGTTGTTGTCAGCGTGTTCGCCGCGTTGAATTTCGACAAGCGGAACACGACGGAGCAGTTGGTCACTCCTGTCAATACGGTCGACCAGAAGGGCATCGAAATCAGTCTGGAAAAAATCCAAAAATCATACAGCAGCGAAGGCGGCGCCCAAGGCGGCATTCCGGGCACAGGGGAGAACGACGTGCCGGGTTATCCGAGCAGCGCCGATTCCGGCAATACGAATTCGGAAGAAAATCAGGAGAGAGTCAATTATGAAGTGAATCGGATCTCCAACCAAATTGTTGCGAGTCCGTATCAGGTCAAGGATTTAACGATTAATGTCGCCGTTGAACCGCCGGTCAAAACCGATCCGAACTCCTTAACGGCGGAGACCAGGGATGCGATCCAACGCATTTTGATGAACATCGTTGGCGCAGCCTTGACAGACAACGGGCAAAAATTGACGGATCAGGAACTGGCGCAAAAAGTGCTGGTGTTTGCGCACCCGTTTGAAGGAAATCCCGAACCCCCAACCAAAAGCTTCTGGCAAAGTCCGTGGGTATACGCCGCTGCGGCCGCAGCGCTCGCAGCGATAATTGTTGGCGCGGCTTTGTTTATGAGACGCAGAAGAATGGAGGAGGAAATCGCAGCGGATACGCTTGTTCCGAATGCCCAGCAGGCCATCCAGTTTCCTTCGCTGGAAATGGAACAAGCTACGAGTGAAAGCCAGGTCAAGAAACAACTGGAGCAGCTTGTGCAGAAGAAGCCGAAAGAATTTGTCGATCTTTTGCGTACCTGGCTAGTTGATGATTAAGGGGGGGGCCTGATGGCAAAAGCACAACAAACTTTATCCGGCCGTCAAAAGGCAGCCATTCTCATGATTACGTTGGGGCCGGAAATATCGGCGCAAATTTTCAAGCATTTGCGGGATGAGGAGATTGAGCAGTTGACGCTGGAAATCGCCAACGTCCGCAAAGTCGACAGTCTGGAACGCGAGTCCATTTTAACCGAATTCCATCAAATCTGCCTGGCGCAAGAATATATTTCCCAAGGCGGCATCGCATACGCGAAAGAGGTGTTGGAACGGGCGCTCGGTTCGCAGAAGGCGCTGGATATTTTAAACCGGTTGACGGCGACGCTGCAGGTCAGGCCGTTTGATTTTGCGCGCAAAGCGGATCCCGCGCAAATTCTGAATTTTATTCAAAACGAGAACAATCAGACCATTGCGCTCGTGCTTTCGTATTTGCAGCCTGAACAAGCTTCGGTCATTCTTTCGGCTTTGCCGCAGGAAAAGCAGGCGGATGTAGCCAAGCGCATCGCTCTGATGGACAGCACATCGCCGGAAGTCATTACCCAGGTGGAGCACATTTTGGAGCAGAAACTGTCCGCGACGGTTACGCAAGATTATACATCGGCCGGCGGCATTGAAGCGATTGTGCAAATATTAAACGGCGTCGACCGCGGCACCGAGCGAACAATTCTCGATTCGCTGGAGATTCAGGATCCGGAATTGGCGGAAGAAATCAAAAAGCGAATGTTCGTTTTCGAAGACATTGTCAATCTGGACAATCGCTCCATCCAGCGTATTATCCGCGATGTCGAAAACGCCGATTTGCAATTGGCGTTGAAAGTTGCAAGCGATGAAGTGCGGGATACAATATTCCGCAACATGTCGAAGCGGATGTCGGAAACGTTCCGGGAAGAAATGGAGTTTATGGGGCCTGTCCGGCTGCGTGACGTCGAGGAAGCGCAAACGCGGATCGTGGCCACCATAAGACGCTTGGAAGAAGCGGGAGAAATTATCATTGCCCGCGGCGGAGGCGATGATATCATTGTCTAATTTGATCAAACCCTCGTCATATATTTCGCTGGAAGAAATGCGGCTGATCGAAATCATGCAAAAAGAAAGGCGCATGGGCAAAAAGGCGCAAGCCGCAAAAGATGAAACGGGAAGCGAAGACAAGTCCGGGAACGAACAGCTGGAACAAGAACAGCAGCGAATCATGAACGAAGCGAACCAGTTGGCCAATCAAATCATTCAGGATGCGACAGCGGAAGCGGACCGTATCCGGGCGGAAGCAAACGCCGAAATCCGGAAATGGTGGGATGAACGGCGAAAAGAAGATGCCGCCGCCGCGGAACAAGCCAGGCTTAAGGCGGAAGAACAAGGCTATCGGGAAGGCTGGAATAACGCCGAGCAAGCGGCCCGGGAGCAATACGCCGGTCTGATCCGGGAAGCCAAAGATGTGCTGACGCTTGCGCAGCAAATGAGAAAAGAAATGATTCTGGAAGCGGAGCCTTTTTTGGTCGAACTGTCCTGCGCCATTGCTGAAAAAATTATCCGGCGGGAGTTGTCCGTGGGTGACGATTGGTTGAAAGAGACGATCCAAACCTATTTACGGGAAGAGCGCGACAAGAAAACGATCATCATTGCCGTTAATCCAAAACAGTTTGCGAGCCTTGCCGCGGTCAGGGAAGAATTTGCTTTGGCCGTCGGTTCCCAATCAGAGCTTCGGATCGTCCCGGATGCCGCGGTAACGGAAAATGGCGTTATGATCAGCACGCCTTTTGGCAGCGTGGATGCCAGAATCGATACGCAGCTTATGGAAATCAGGCAGGCGCTGCTCACGATTGCCCATGATGCGCCAAACGAATTTTTGGAAAGCGGCGGAGATGCATGATGGCGATGCGTATGCCGGATCCGCAAAAATACATAAGGCAGCTTTCGCAAATCAATTCCGTGCGGGTGAACGGGAAAGTTGCGCAAGTGATCGGGTTAACGGTCGAATCGGAGGGGCCGGACGCGAGTATCGGCGACGCCTGTTACATTCATGCCGGCAAAGCCAAGCAGCAAATACTGGCCGAGGTTGTCGGCTTCCGCAACAATCGGGTTATTCTCATGCCGCTTGGCGAACTGCAGTCCGTCTCTCCCGGATGCGAGGTAATCAGCACCGGGAAGCCTCTTACGGTGCAGGTGGGGCACGAACTTTTAGGCAAAGTCCTTGACGGCCTGGGGCGTCCGCTGGACGGCAGCGTGCTGCCGCGGCAACTGCCTTCCTATTCGACGCACAACTCTCCCGGCAACCCGTTGCATCGGCCGCGCATCACCGAGCCGATAGGCGTCGGCGTGCGTTGTATCGACGCTCTTTTGACCGTGGGCAAAGGCCAACGGATCGGAATTTTTGCCGGCTCGGGCGTAGGCAAAAGCACGCTTTTGGGCATGATCGCGCGCAATACGGCTGCGGACGTCAATGTGATTGCCCTGATCGGGGAACGCGGCCGCGAAGTGCGGGAATTTATCGAACGCGATCTCGGTCCCGACGGACTCGCCCGCTCTGTCGTGGTCGCCGCCACTTCCGATCAGCCGGCGCTAATCCGCATCAAAGGCGCCTTGATCGCGACGTCGATTGCCGAGTATTTTCGCGATCGCGGCCATAATGTCATGCTGATGATGGACTCGGTAACCCGGTACGCGATGGCCATGCGGGAAGTCGGTTTGGCGGTGGGCGAACCGCCGGCAACGAGAGGCTACACGCCCTCCGTATTTGCCAATCTGCCCAAGCTGTTGGAACGTTCCGGCACATCGCAAAAAGGCTCGATTACGGCTTTTTACACGGTTTTAGTCGATGGCGACGATCTGAATGAGCCGATTGCCGACGCCGTAAGGGGCATTCTCGACGGGCATATCGTTCTGGACCGCAATCTTGCCAATCGCGGGCACTTTCCCGCCATCGACGTGCTGGCAAGCGTAAGCCGGGTCATGAAAGATATTGTGCCGCAGGAACAAATGGCGGCCGCCGAAACGCTAAAACGCATCCTTGCTGTATATAGAAATTCGGAAGACTTGATCCATATCGGGGCGTACCAGCACGGCAGCAACCCGGAAATCGACAATGCGATCCGCCATATCGAGGCGATCCGCAAATTTACATGCCAGGATGTGGCGGAAAAGATTGATTTTCAGGAAGCGTGCCGGCAATTGGCCCAACTATTTGCGTAAGGGTGATATTGACAGATGCGGTTCAAATTCGCTTTGCAAAAAATCGTCGATTTGAAAAAAAGCGAGAAAACGCAAGCGGAATGGGTGCTCGCGCAGTCGCTCGGGAAACTGCGCGCCGCGGAGCATTCGCTGAACGAACTGTTAATGGCGAAACAAACCGCCCAAGCCGCGCTCATGCAAAGCGCGCAAGCGAAAGCTACCGTTTCCGAGATCCGGGAGAAGCAGCATTTTATCGAGCACCTGGATAAAAAAATCGCCGAAAAATCGGCGGACGTATACCGGGACAGAGCGGCCGTAGAGCAAAACAAGAGCGCGCTTGCGGTTAAAATGGTGGATGAAAAAGTGTGGCTCGGCGCAAAGGATCGGGCATACGCGCGGTATTTGGCGAAATTTTTCAAAGCGGAGCAGGATCAGTTGGATGAAATGGCTGCCGTCAGGCATCAACCCGGCAAAAATCTGTAATGCAGAAGGACGGTGAAACAGATTGGCGGATGAAGGTGTGGAGAAAGCATCGTATGGCGCATTCGAACGTTTTATTTATATATTCCTGATACCGGCCGTGTTTACGATTGTGTTAACAAGCGTGCTGCTGTCCTTTTTCGGCTATGACGTATTTGGCACAGCGTGGCGGGTCGCCGACTCGATTCCAATACTGAACAAGGTGATTCCGGAACCGAGTCCGAACAAGCCGGATAATGCGGCGGCAACCGATGCGGCGGCGCCGTTGGAAGCGGCGAAAGTGAAAGAGTTGCTTGCGCAAAAAGATGCGGAATTGCAAAAATTGACCGCCGCGAATAATGACAAAGATCAAACGATTGCCGATTTGCAAGCGCAGGTGAAACAACTCGAAGAGCAATTGCAGCAAAAATTGGCGAGCGATGAAGAATATTTGAACCAGATCAAAAGCCTTGCCGCCATGTATGCCGACATGCAGCCAAGCAAAGCGGCGCCTGTCCTGGAAAACTTGACCATCCCGGAATTGGTTCTGATATTAAGTCAGATGAATAGCGACAGCCGCGTCGGCATTTTGGAGAAAATGGATCCGAAAATTGCCGCGGAAGCTTCGATA
>DASVDB010000146.1 GCA_036381315.1 Bacilli bacterium
ATAAGGGGAGATAAACGTGCCTAATTTATTATTAAAAGAATGGATTGTAAATCGATCGACGATCATCACCTCCATGATCATCTTGCCCTTGCTTTCCTTTCTTATCAGTAATGGGCATGGCCAGGTGCCGGTTTATTTTGCGATCATTTTAGGGTGCATGTACCCTTTTCTTAGTGGCATGAACGAAAAAAATAACAGTGACATCCTGATTAACAGTTTACCTGTGGAACGGAAAGAAATCGTTGCAGCTAAATATACGTCTTCTATATTGCTTGGCATGATTTTGACCATCATCGTGGCCGCAATCAATTCACTCGTTCCCATGTTTGCGGATAGTCGATTTTTTGAATTGGTATTAAGTATTTCCGCTATTGGACTGTTTATTTCAATATTTTACCCGATGTTATACCTGTTAGGTCCCAGGTTTGTCATGTTCGGTATGATCGTGTTTTTTGCATGCAGCTTTACCATTTTTCCGATCGTTATAAACATGGGGCTAAGCAATGGCTTTTGGGGACTCGCCAATACGTATCGTCAGATCCCAACGATTCAATTATCAATGGCTCTGTTAGGAATTACAGCCATCATCCTTGTTATTTCATGGTTCATTTCGGTGAACATATATAAACGTAAGACACTTAATGGTTGAACATCCAAATGTTTAAAGGCTGTTGTTTTTCGCAAGAGAATAATGCTCATTATCGCAGCGAAAAATGCCAACGGCATCTTGCCAACGTAACGATCATCCCGGGATTCGTTCCATTCAGGTCTAACCCACCGCCTGTAGACAGTCGGCTTCCAGCACCTGCGCTTTGATAACGTTAAACCTCACTGCGCAACGCCAAAACGTGGACTCCCCTCCCTGTACAGCGCTAACGGACGTAGCAGAGGCTATTTGCTGAAAAAAGGCTGTGCAAAAAATTTAACGGACGCGACAGCGGCTATTCGCCTTATTTTTACCTGAATACCACACATAGTGCTAAAATAAGCGCATCTACGTTCGTTAAATTTGAAAACGGGACGTAAAACCCAAAATAGCCTCTGTCACGTCCGTTAGACCTGAGAGCTCCCTACTACGACCGATAAAGGCTGCTATTCGGCAAAGCGACGGGGCTTCCAAGCTAAAAGGCTGCAAGCCGGCCAACCGATCGCGGTTTCGCGGATGAGTCACGGTCGAGTTTCCTCTGGCGAGCTATTGGTGGCTTTAGCCACAGATTGCTAATTAGCAGGCTTTAGCCAGAACAATCGGCTTTCAGCCGCTGCCATAAACCTACCGGCTTTAGCCGGTTATCGTTTCGTTTTTCACCATCCAAAGTTACAGTAACAGCTTGGGCAGCCATCGTATTTCCCTGCGCATACACATATCTAACCGACTTTATACCGCTCCCATGTCCAACCTGATCGGGTTTGCATACAAAAAACCGTCCGGTTTCCCGGACGGTTCCTCCTGAACGGTTCTTCCCGAAAGAAAGCGCTCAAGACTGGATTTCGTTGAACAGCCGATACAGAATCACGGCGGCTTCCGCCCGCGTTGCCGAATCGGCCGGGGCGAAAATTCCCTCGGCTTTGCCGCGGATAAGCCCGGCCTTTCGCAATTCGGAAACGGCGGTTTTCGCATAGTCTGCGATCGAATCGGCATCAACGAATGCCCCGGCGGCTTCTTTCCCGGCCATCTGGACATTTGCCGCTTTCAATGCGTTATAGACCATCATGGCCATTTCTTGCCGGCTGATGTTGTCGTTTACGCCGAACGTTCCGTCGCCTCTGCCGGCAACGATTCCGTAGTGTTGTGCTGCCGCCAATGCTTTATAATACGAGGCGCCCGATTGGACATCCGTAAAAGTGGCGGCGTACGAATCGGCCGGAAGATCCAATGTGCCGATCAGCATTTGGACAAATTCCGCGCGGGTTACCGCCTTCTGCGGAGCAAACAAGCTGTCCGTTTCGCCGCTCACGATTCCCCTAACAGCCATGCCTTCAATGCTTGACTTGGCCCATGCCAAGTGGTTGATATCGGTAAAGGACACGTTGGCAACCGCCGCCGCATATTTGCTGAAGTGATTCGGGGCGAATTCGACGGTTGCGGTTGCGGCGTCGTATTTGCCGTTCTTCACAACCTGCAGGGAGCCGTCGTCAGCAATGGAGTATACCACGACATGATTCGGATTTTGTCCGTCCTGCAGCGTGAACGGAATCGTTACACGAACTTCTTTGCCGGGGAACCGGCTGATTGTTTGGCCGCCTGCGCTCAGACTGAAATCATAGACCGGGTTGCTGCCGATTACGCTTTGCACCTTGCTTGGAAGAGCGGATACGGCGACTTTGGCGACCGTCAGTTTCACGTCGCCGGAACTGCCCTGAAACAACGCCGGATCCAGACTTACGACCGCCAGGCCAATATCAATCTTCACTTCCCGGATGCCGCTCTTGTAGGCGGCTTGCATTTGCTCGGCCGGGAGTGTCAACGCGACACTGTTGGCTTCGCCTACATCCGCCACTTTAATCACCATGGTCTTGTCGCTCGCGCCGGCAAGCGCCTTGGCGAAAGTGTCCTTATCGACGGTAACCGTCGCCGCATGGTTGTTGTCGACTTGTGCCGCAGCCCCGTCTTCACCGTTGCCGACAGTGGTGTTGCCGCCGCCGGCTTGGTTGCTGAAATCGCCGAGTTCAAGAACGCCCCATTTGCCGGTGTTCTGGTATGACAGTCCGGTGGGATCGTTCCAGATGACTACGCTGTCGCGTATCCCGTCCCCGTTCTCGTCGTTATTGACCTGGAAGTCAAAGCCGATGAGGTCGCCGGGTTCGGGCGATATCGTATCCAGTTTGATGGCGGCCTCCACGTTGTAACCGATCGCCACATGGTTGCCGTCATAAACGACTTTGGCGGCGGTTTGGAAATTGTCGGCGGCCGCATGGCCATTGTAGGTTTGCACGTTTTTGTAATTGACGCGGTATTGGCCGTCGTCGTTTTCATAAGTTGCCGTTTTGCCATTATTCTGGTCCACGAATGCTTCGATCGAATCTTGCTCCCATGGATTGGAACTGGCATCACTCAACTGCTTGTCGGTTACGTAGGCGAACAGGTACAGTTGATTGTTTCCCCACATTATTTTCACTTTTGCTGTTGACCCGCTGGCGCCTTGAATCCATGTGCCCGTCGTAATGGTGTTTGCCCTGCTCCAATCCGGTTCGTTATCCAGACCGTCAACTACAGCGTTGCCGTATACCGCGGTGGTGAAAGCCAACTCCTTGGACAACGTAAGCGAGCCTAAGTTGTCGGAGCTCGTATCTTGCGTGTTTTTCGTGTCGTTCCAGGAAGTCAGATTGACGGTGGAACCGTTGTCGTCCGCAACGCGAAGGTCAAAGCCGAGTGTTTGCCCTTGTGTCAGACCGGCGAGCGGGATCGTGGCTTCAACCGCATAACCGCCGTTTGCCAAAGCAAAGGTCTTGTACGTCGCGCCGGCGGAAGACCCTGTACCGTATCGGGCAAAAGTATAGCGGGTTATACTGTCGTTGTCCTTCAGAAAGACGTCGACCTGGTCGCCGCTTTTGCCTGTCGCATCGTTAACGGTGGCGTAGATGTAAAGAACGTCGTCATCCCAAAGCGTCCTGAAACCGCCGGCGCTGACGGACCCGCCGCCCAAGATGGAATGCGGGGAGATCGCCTTCCAAAGATCATCGACATTGCCGTCGATTTTCTTGGCGGTATCGATGTTCTGCTTCAATATTTCCAGCCTGGAGGGATCGACGATTCCCCAGTAAGCGGGCTTTGCCTGCAGATTGTCGTCGAACGGCAACGGATCGTCAAGACGGTTGATCGGGAAGCTTCGCAGCCAGGTCGTGTCGTCCGACATTCCCCACAAAGTTACGCGATACAGTTTGTCCTTGACGGCCTTGAAGGCGTCGAACAGTTCTTTGTAGCGCCAGCCTTGTTTCACGAGCAGATCGTGCGAGATTGTCGCGTAAGAGCTGGTGCTGTCGTCGTAAATCGACACGTCCATCTCGGTGATTTCCTGTTGGACGTGCAGCTCGGCAAACTTGTTGACCGTATCGATAATCGCTTGCGGAGCGGGGCTGGACAGGCTGACATGCGCTTGATGGCCAACGCCGGTGATCGGAATCCCCTTGGCTTGCTCTTTCTTGACAAAGTCATACAGGATCTGCGCCTTTTTCGGATCCCTGAAGGTGTTGTAATCGTTGATGAACAAAGTCGCGTCCGGGTCGACGTCATGAGCGACTTTAAAGGCGGTTTCGATATAGTCCGTTCCGGTCAGTTCGTACCATTTGCTATGGCGCATGCCGTCGTCAGTGCCCGGGTCGATAACTTCATTGACAACGTCCCAAGCGTCAACCACATCTTTATAGCGGTTCATCAAGGTTTGAATATGGGTGGTCAGCCTGTTCAGCACCAATTGTTTGTTTTCCGGAGTGGGCGTAAGATCGTGACCGTTTTCGTCCTGGAAAAACCAGGCCGGGGTCTGATTGTGCCAGACGAGCGTATGCCCGCGCATTTTCAGGCCGTTTTGCCGGGCGAAGTCGGCGATCTTGTCGGCTTCATCCCATGTAAAGACGCCTTCGGTCGGTTGAATGCTTTCCGGTTTCATCTGGTTGCCGGCTACTACGCTGTTGAAGTGTTTCTTCAGCAGTTCGCCCGAAGCCTCTAGCAGGTCCGGCGGCTGCACTTCCGCGCCGATCAGGAAAATGTCCTTATAGGTTTCGGCGATGGACGGAATATCGGTCTGGATAGACCGCGTCACAGGCGGCGCGCCCGGCGTCTCCTGATCGATCGTCACGCCGTCGATGTGGAAGCTGACCGAATCGTTGTCGCTTTCAAAGTACATAAACAGCTTGTCGCTGTCGGCGCGCGTATAGGTTGCCTGGAATTTCACCCATTGCGAATCCGTAACCGGGGCAAAATCCGCCAACGTGGTGTAGCCGCTGCCGGAATCCGAACCCTTGTGCATGGTCAGCTTGATGTTGGCCGGGGATTGGCCGGCGGCCAGCTTGGCAAAACCGGTAATCTTGTATTGCGCCCCGACAAGCAAGAGCGAACTCAAATCAATGCCGGGGCCGTTCCAGGCGCTCGTTCTGCCGGCGGACAGCAGGCTGTGTGTACCGTCGTATGCGGCTTCCGTCACAGTGGCCACGCTACCGGCGCCGTTCTCCGTCCAGTTTTGGGTGCCGTTTTCAAAATCGTATGTCGCCACGTTTTTGGGAGTAAACGGAACATCGCTCCCGCCCGAACCCGTAACCGAGACATCGTCCATGAAGATGTCGGAAGTGCTGCTTGTACCTTCCAGATACAATTCAAGCTTGGTGGTATCGGCCTGGACAGTATACGTTCCGCCGATCGTGGTCCACGAAGAATCGTTGGTGGCCGTCGGGCTGCCGATCCAATCGTAATGATCCGCACCGCCCTCAACCCCGTGCATGGTAAAATGTGTGTTGTCTGTGCCGCTGGCCAGACGAACTTTGGCGGAAATGGCAAGCGTCATGCCTTCCGCGACTTTGGAAAGATCCAGCGTGATAATCGGGCTGCATGCCACGGAGTTTTTGCCTTTCAGATGCAGCGCCTTTGTGCCGTATACGTCGGCAACAACCGTGGACACTGCTGCTTTGTCGCACGCGTAGTTCGGCTCCCATCCCCCTGCTTGTCCGTCTTCAAAATCCTGGCTCAGGATTGTCGTATCCGCAGCCAGAGCTTTGGTAGCCAACCGATCTGCCGGCGCCAGCACGGCGCCGAACAGGATGAGCAAGGCAAACCAAAAATGCAAGTTTCTTGCCCTCAAAGCGCTCCCTCCCTGTTTTAGGTTGATCATATCAATCTTCATTGTATTTCAGTTATGAAAGCGCTTATACCATAAAAAATATATATTTTACCAGAAAAATATTAGTCCTGGCGGAACGGCCCCAATTTCCTTTATGCAAAATTGCAACGATCGGCAAAATAAGACGTAGTTTAAAATAAAAAATATGGAAAAGAGGTTTTGGCCATGAATTGTCCTGTTTGCGACGATATGAGACTGAAGGAAGTTGAGATAGACGGTATCACTATTGATATTTGTCCCCAGTGCAAAGGTGTGTGGCCGGACCGCGGCGAGTTGGACAAATTGATGAACGGCGTGCGCGAAATTCGCCCGCAGTTTGACGAATGGCACAGAGAACATGACAGGCACGATGATTGGGAACATCATGGTTGGAATCACGGCCATAAGAGAAAAAAGAAAAAGAACTTTCTGGACATCATGGGAGATTTGTTCGATTAAATCCGCATACGGACGGATCTTGCTTTACATACTATAGGGGGGTATACTATAATAAAGGCAAAAGGGGGTTGAATTAGTGGACAACGCCTTGTCACCGTCCGCAGCATGTCGCCATACCGATACCGCCGAGCGAAAAAGCCACCATTCGGAGAAATTGAAAAATAACATGATTTCCCGTTTGAATCGAATCGAAGGGCAAATTCGCGGGGTAAAAGGACTCATCGAAAAGGACACCTACTGCGATGACGTGCTCAATCAGATTGCGGCTGTGCAGGCCGCGCTCAACAGCGTCGGAAAGATCTTGTTGGAAAATCACCTGAAAAGCTGTGTGGTTGAACGGATTCTACAAGGCGATCATGAAGTCATCAATGAACTCATGGTGACCATGAATAAATTGATCAAATAGGCAAAAGGAGAGAGGAAACGTGCAAACTGTTACGTTGAAAGTGGAAGGAATGTCTTGCGGACACTGTGTGAAAGCCGTCGAAGGAGCCGTCTCGAAAGCGGGGGCTAAAGGCAAAGTGGATTTGGCCGGCAAACGCGTTACGGTGGAGTTTGACGAAGGTAAAGTGCAGCTTGAGGCGATCAAGGAAGCAATTGAAGAACAAGGCTATGATGTTGTGAACGAATAAAGTTGGAAGGCGATTCATTTGGATAACCAATCGGGACACTCACAACAAGCGACTTTGCAAATTACCGGCATGACTTGCGCGGCTTGCGCGGCACGAATTGAAAAAGGTTTGCGGAGACTGTCCGGCGTGCAAGAGGTAAACGTCAATCTCGCGATGGAGACGGCAAGAGTGGAATTCCGCCCGGAAGAAGTGTCCATCGCGGACCTGATCGGCAAGGTGGAACAGTTGGGTTACAAAGCGTCGCGCAAAGAAGAAACGAAGCCGGGCGCCGAAAAACGGAAAGAAATTCGCGAAAAAAAAAAGCAACTGCTCGCCGCGGCAATCCTTTCCTTTCCTTTGCTTTGGGCCATGGCCGGCCACTTTGCGTTCACTTCGCGGATTTATATGCCGGATATCCTGATGAATCCATGGCTGCAGCTCACGCTGGCCACACCGGTGCAATTCATTATCGGCGGCCGTTTTTATGTCGGAGCATACAAAGCGCTTCGCAACAAAAGCGCCAATATGGACGTTTTAGTCGCTTTGGGCACATCCGCCGCTTATTTTTACAGCTTGTATTTAACGCTTGCCTGGGCAACGGCAGGAGAACAAGAACTTCCCGACTTGTATTTTGAAACAAGCGCCATCCTGATTACGCTGATCCTGCTTGGAAAATGGTTCGAAGCCCTGGCCAAAGGACGCACCTCCGAAGCGATTCAAAAGCTGATGAATTTGCAAGCGAAAACAGCCTTGGTATGGCGAGACGGGCAAGAAATCAGCGTTCCCGTGGACGAAGTGGCCATCGGCGATGTAGTGATTGTCAAGCCCGGCGAAAAAATTCCGGTGGACGGCGAAGTGCTGGATGGCGTTTCGGCGATTGACGAATCCATGCTGACCGGCGAAAGCATACCCGTTGACAAAAAACCCGGTGACCGGGTGATCGGGGCAACGGTCAACAAAAACGGGAGGCTGAAAATCAGGGCTACCCGCGTCGGAAAAGAAACCGCGCTTTCGCAAATCATCAAAGTGGTGGAAGAGGCGCAAGGGTCCAAAGCGCCGATCCAGCGAATCGCCGATACCATTTCCGGGATTTTCGTCCCGATTGTGGTGGGGATTGCGGCGGTCACCTTTTTGCTCTGGATTGTCTGGGTCACGCCGGGCGCATTTGCTTCCGCCCTGGAAAAAGCAATCGCTGTGCTGGTTATCGCTTGCCCTTGCGCTTTGGGCCTTGCCACTCCGACTTCCATCATGGCGGGATCGGGGCGCGCGGCCGAATACGGCATTTTGTTCAAAGGCGGCGAATATCTTGAAACAATGCGCGACATCGATACGGTGATCATGGATAAAACCGGGACCGTCACGAACGGAAAGCCCGAGATGACGGACATCCTGCTTGCCGAAAGCGGGGAAGAAGAAATATTGCGGTTGATCGGATCGGCGGAGAAACAATCGGAACATCCGCTGGCCGAGGCGATCGTGAACGGGATTACAAACAAGGGGATTGCGCTGGCTGATGCGTCGGCATTTACGGCTATTCCCGGTTTGGGTATACGAGCCACAGTCGCCGGAAAGGAAATTCTGGTCGGCACCCGAAAATTATTGCAGGGCGACAACATCGCCTTTGCGCAAGCCGCAGGATCCATGGAACGCCTCGAAGCCGAAGGGAAAACCGTCATGCTGGCGGCGATTGACGACCAATACGTCGGCATCATCGCTGTGGCTGATACGGTGAAGGCCTCCTCGAAGGAAGCGATCGCCCGGCTATCCAAACTGGGCCTCGAGGTCATGATGATCACGGGCGACAATCGGAAGACGGCCGAAGCGATTGCGAACCAGGTGGGGATCAAACAAGTTTATGCGGAGGTGCTCCCGGAAGGCAAGGCCGAAGAGGTGAAGAAGCTGCAGAAGCAAGGCAGGAAGGTAGCCATGGTCGGAGACGGCATCAACGACGCGCCGGCGTTGGCGGCTGCGGATATCGGCATTGCCGTCGGCACGGGGACGGACATTGCGATGGAAGCCGCCGCCGTGACCTTGATGCGGGGAGATTTGAGCAGTATTGCCGACGCCATCGTGATGAGCCGAAAAACGATGCAAAACATTCGGCAAAATCTGTTTTGGGCGCTAGGATATAATACGCTCGGCATTCCCATCGCCGCAGCCGGATTGCTGGCGCCATGGATTGCCGGGGCGGCGATGGCTCTCAGCTCCGTGTCGGTGGTCATGAACGCGTTGCGGCTGCAAAGGGTAAAGCTCGGTTAGCTTAACCATGTGAAAGGGGGCCTCTCAACCGGTGAGGGGCTTTTTTTTTATAAGCGCAGCGCAGCGGCGTAAGGAACAACCATTATCAAAAGGAGTTATTAAAAATGTCAGCGGCAAGAAGAAAGTTTAGTCTTATATTGTTCATTGTGGTGGTGTTAGCGAGCGGTTGGATTGGTGTGTTGGTAGATTCGAAGCTTCCGGAGCAGCCGGAGGAGAATTCGTTAGGAATGGGCTTGTGGCTTATATTGCCGATTATTGCAATGCTCATGTTACGGCTTGCGAATCGCGATTGGAAAGATATTGGCGTTCTGCCGAATTTTAAAGGGAATATGAAGTGGTATGGCGCAGCAATCGCGATCTATCCGGGTATGACAGTTTTCGTTGTCGGTCTTGCATTGCTGTTTAAAAGCGCCAGTATTTCTGATGTTGAACTCCATGCAGTCCTATCACTGGTTGGTGTTTCGATCGCAGGAAACTTTTTTAAAAACATCTTTGAGGAGTTTGCTTGGCGCGGGTATTTGACTCCGAAACTGATTGAACTGAAGCTTCATGACTGGATGCTCTATCTCGTATCAGGGCTTGTGTGGGCGCTGTGGCATGCTGCGTATTATATGGTGTTCTTGCCGGACTCTTACTTTGAGACGACTTCGAGAATGGGCTTTCTCTTAATCGGTTGTGTGTTAATGGTAGCATGGTCAGTTATGTACGTTGAAATTTATCGGCTTACGAAATCTGTATGGCCGTGTGTGTTGATGCATGCTTTGGAAGATGGTGTGCCTACTTTGCTGTTGTCGGTTGCCGGAGTGGTTACATTATCGAAAACAGGAGAACTTTGGCTTAGCCCGACCACTGGCGTCATTTCGACTGCCTTGTTCGTTGGATTCGGATTGTGGCTCAGATCGATAAGAATAAAGAAGGAGCAGAATGTTAAACAAGCTCCATTTTTTCCGAACCGGACAATAACTCGTTGCGAAGATGCCTGATTTCGGCTAATTGTTTTTCTGCAACCGTCCTGGCTGGACAACGTTTTCCCGATACGGGCAAATTGGTAATACAGTTCGTCTTAAAATTCACGGTGAAATACAAAATGAGCTTTTTCCTGTCTTTGCAGCGAAGCGTGACGTTTTGCCGCGCCAACAGCGGCATCAGCCCAGCAGAAGGCTCAAATTTAAAGGGAACCGCCAAATGAGGCAGACTTTTGCGGAAAAGTTCGCCTCTTTTATCATTTTCCGCAAAATATTGAATAGAATTAAATTTGTTTTCGCTCATTCGGTATGTTTACATTACTTAAAATGGGAAACGGAGCATGGTGAGGAAAAGAAACCTGGAAAGCGGGGAAACCTGTTGTTCGAACTAAAGTGGTTGTGGCAAAACCTGAAAGGAAACCGCATTCGTTATATTTTTGCGCTTGGCCTCTCTGTAATCGGCTCATCGCTTACGATCGTGAATCCGTATATCAGTCAGCGGATCGTCGATACTTTTATTACCGGAGCCGACGCAAGAGCGAATCTGGTTCAGGAGCGCGGACTGCTGATCATGCTCGCCTTGGGGATGGTCGGTTTCACCCTGCTGCGTTCCGGGCTCGCGTATTTTACCATGATGCAGTACGAGCGATCCTCGCAAAATATGCTTTATAACCTGCGCATTTTTCTGTACAACAAAATACAGGAGCAGGACAGGGAATATTACGACCATAATCGCACCGGGGATCTGATGACCAAGCTGACCGGCGATCTGGATATGGTCCGTCATTCGCTTGCGTGGATTATCAAGACAATTGTCGAATCGCTGACAATATTCGCGGCAGCGGTCGTCTACTTTTTTTCGATCGATGCCGTGCTGACTTTGTGGCTGCTTGTTTTGTCGCCGCTCATTTTCGCCGTGGCCTATTTGTTTGCGAAACGGGTGCGCCCGATGTATGTTGACCTGCGCGAACGGCTGTCGCAGTTAAACACGGCGGTGCAGGAAAATATCGCGGGAAACCGTGTCGTCAAGGCTTTTGCCCGGGAAGAATACGAAATCGCAAAATTCGCGGTCAAAAACAGCGACTTTTCCAATGCGAACAAAGCGGCCGCGCTTGTATGGCTTGATTTTTTTCCTTATTTGGAGACATTTGCGCAAGGTTTCAACGTGATTCTGCTGTTGGCCGGCGGATATTTTGTCATGAATGGCAGAATCAGTTTCGGCGAATTTGCGGCGTTTTCCGCCTTGATTTGGGCCGTTTCCAACCCGATGCGCAATATCGGCATGATCATCAACGATTTTCAGCGGCTGTTCGCCAGCCTGGCCAAGATTATTGAAATTTACTATGCCCACCCGAAAATCGTCAATCATCACCGTACTGGCGAATTGCGCCGTTACAACGGCCGGATCGAGTTTGATCACGTCGTTTTCAAGTACGGCGGCACCACGGTTTTGCAAGACGTCAGTTTTACTGTGCAGCCCGGAGAAACCGTCGCCATTATGGGTTCGACGGGATCGGGCAAAACGACGATCGTCAACTTGATCCCGCGTTTTTATGACGTGTCCGGAGGGCGCGTGCTGATCGACGGCGTCGATGTGCGCGAACTGGAGCTGGACGAACTGCGGGCAAACATCGGGATTGCCACCCAGGACGTGCTCCTGTTCTCCGATACAATTGACGGCAACATTGCGTTCGGCGCTCCCGAGCTTGCCGAAGAAGAGACGGTCCGGTTTGCCAAACTCGCGGCTGCGCATGATTTTATCAGCAAGATGCCGGAAGGTTACGACACCATTGTGGGCGAACGCGGCGTCGGTTTGTCGGGCGGTCAAAAACAGCGTCTGGCGCTGGCGCGCGCCCTGGCGGTGCGCCGCCCGATCCTGATTCTGGACGATACAACATCCGCGGTTGATCTAGAGACCGAAAAGCACATTCAACAAAGCCTGCAGGAACTTGATACGGTTTGCACAAAAATTATTGTCGCCCAGCGCGTGTCCACCACCGCAAAAGCCGACCGCATTCTTATACTTGACAAGGGGCGTCTGATCGAGGAAGGAACCCATGCCGAGCTGTTGGCCAAGCGCGGTTATTATTACGAAGTGTTCATGCTGCAAAATGAAGGCTTGGGAAGGCAGGTAGCCGGACATGGCCAGAAATAAGTTCGATATCGATGAAAATCTGGAGTCGCCTTTTGACTTTAAACATTTTCGGCGGGCGATGGTCTATATCAAACGGCAACGCAAGCAGATGATCATTGCGTTTGCGCTTAGCGCGCTTTCCGCGGCCATTGCGCTGTCGGCCCCGCTGATCATGGCGCATGTCGTCGACGTGACCATTCCGGCAAAAGCGGTTGGTCCGTTATGGGGCTGGTCGGGACTGCTCTTTCTGACCATTGTTGCGAGTGTGGTATTGGCTGCGATTCGCGCGCGCATCATGACCATCGTCGGCCAAAACATTATTTTTGAGATTCGCTCCGATTTGTTCAAACATTTGCAGGAATTGCCGTTCAAATATTATGACGACCGGCCGCAGGGCAAAATTTTGATCCGGGTCGTCAACTACGTCAATGCGGTTTCGGACGTGCTTTCCAACGGGATTATCAACTTTATTCTGGAATTGTTGAACCTGATTTTTATCGCCGCATTCATGTTTGCCGTCAACGTTCGTCTCTCGCTCGTGATTTTGGCCGGACTGCCTGTTTTTTTGGCTATTATGCTGTTGATCAAAAAACGGCAGCGGCGGGCGTGGCAGTCGGTGTCCAACAAAAGCTCAAATCTGAACGCCTATTTGCAGGAAAGCATCAGCGGTATCGGCGTGACGCAAATTTTTACCCGAGAACAGCGCAACGCGGGCATTTTTACGCGTTTGGCGGCCAATTACCGCAAGGAGTGGATGCGGGCGGTCGGGTGCAACGGCATGATCCCGTTTTCGGTGGACAATCTGGCAACGATCGTCACGACATTAATCTATCTGATCGGCTTGCTGGCGCTTGATCCCACAGATGCAACCTTCGGGGTCATTCTCGCCATGAGCAGCTACGCCGCCCGTTTCTGGCAGCCGATCTTGAACATTTCCAACCTGTATAACGGTTTCATCAACGCCGTCGCTTACCTGGAACGCATTTTTGAGACGCTCGATGAGCCGGTTACCGTAAGCGATGCGGAGGGCGCGAAGGAATTGCCCCCTGTTCGGGGACAAGTCACATTCGAGAATGTGACGTTCGGCTATGATCCGGGGTTTAACATACTGGAAAATATCTCGTTTGACGTAAAACCGGGAGAAAGCATCGCTCTGGTCGGCCCGACAGGCGCGGGCAAAACGACGATTGTCAATTTGCTCTCGCGTTTCTACAATATTAACGGCGGCCGGATTCTTGTCGACGGTCATGACATTTCACAAGTGAAACTGAAGTCCCTGCGCAGCCAGATGGGGATTATGCTGCAGGACAGCTTCATTTTCTCCGGCACCATTCTCGATAATATCCGCTACGGCAGGCTTGACGCCACCAAGGAGGAAATTGTCGCCGCCGCTAAAGCGGTGCGCGCGGATGAGTTCATCCGCGAATTCGAGCATGGCTATTTGACGGAGGTCAACGAACGGGGCGCCAAGCTCTCGCAGGGGCAGCGGCAGCTCATTTCGTTCGCGCGGACTCTTTTGGCCAATCCGCGCATCCTCATTCTGGACGAAGCCACCTCGTCGATCGACGCCAAAACCGAGCGGCTGCTTCAGTTGGGGCTGAACGAACTGCTCAAAGGGCGGACCTCGTTTATTATCGCGCACCGCCTGTCCACCGTGAAAAATTGCGACCGCATCATGTATGTGTCGGACAAAGGCATTCAGGAGTGCGGCTCGCATGATGAGTTGATTGCCCGCAAAGGCTTGTATTATCGGCTGTATACGGCGCAAAAGATGGAAGCTTGAGCGATGGCGGCGAAAATTAGCTTTTAATTCAACTTTTAAAAGGAGCTTTTTTCATTGTATACGCATATTGTTGTCGGAGCAGGGATTCTTGGCGCATCTGCCGCTTATCATTTGGCAAAAGCGGGCGCGCAGGTGGCCATTGTTGATCGGCAAGACTTGGGAAGGGCGACGCGCGCGGCGGGCGGTATGATCTGCCCGTGGCTTTCGCAGCGCCGCAACAAGGCATGGTACAAATTGGCGAAGGCCGGCGCCAGATACTATCCGGAGCTGATCAGACAATTGGCGGATGCCGGCGAAAACGTGACGAGCTATAAACGCGTGGGGGCAATTAGCCTGCATACGGATGCCGAGAAACTGGACAAGCTGGAGAAAATAGCGCGCACGCGGCTTGCAGACGCCCCGGAGATTGGCGAAATCACGCGTCTGTCGCCGGCGGAGACGAAAAAATTATTTCCGCCATTAGCGGAGCCATACGGTTCCATCCATGTAAGCGGCGCGGCGCGCGTCAATGCCGACGCGCTGCGCCGGGCGCTCGTGCGTGCCGCCCGCAAATGCGGAGCGACGGTCTTGCAAGGGGATGCGTCATTGGTTCGAAAAGGCGGCCGCGTCACCGGAGTGCAAGTCGCGGGCCGGATGCTGCCGGCGGACCAAGTCATTTTAACCGCGGGCGCATGGGGCAAACAATTGCTTGAACCGCTCGGCATCCATTTTCGGGTGTCCGGGCAAAAAGCGCAAATCATCCATCTGCAAATGCCGGGTGCGGATACCGGCGCATGGCCGGTCGTGCTGCCGCCCACCGACCAGCATATCCTTGCTTTTGATCACGGCCGTATCGTGATCGGCGCTACGCACGAAAATGATACCGGTTTTGATACCCGGGTGACGGCTGGCGGCGTGCAGGAAATATTGGCAAAGGCTCTGGCCGTCGCTCCCGGTCTTTCGAACAGCACGATGCTAGCTGCGAGAGTGGGGTTCAGGCCATATACGCCGGGTTTTCTTCCGGCGATCGGTCGACTGCCCGGGTATGAAACTGTGTTGCTCGCGAACGGCATCGGCGCATCGGGTTTGACCGTAGGCCCCTACCTCGGCGTTGAATTGGCCAAACTCGCGCTTGGCAAACCGACGGAGATCAGTCTTGGCGACTACGATATAGCGGGCGCGCTTGATTAACCATAAATGCTGTAGACGGTTGCGCATGTTTCCGCGGTGGGCTCATAAAAGCAGTGGGCTTTGAAACGTCCTACGAACGGCTGATTGTACCATTGCTCAGGGCAATCGCCCGGTGGGCGGAAATACCACAGACTGAATTTTGCCGGCCAATGCCACTCCCCGTTGACACTCCGCCTGGCCAGACGTTTCTCCCTCTCCCTGGCCCTTTGATAAAAGTAGCCATGGATCGTCGCTTCAAAAGCGTGCGGCTGAAAAACCATCTGCGGGATGGTACGGATTCCTTTGAAATCGCCGCAGTTTGCTCTGATCCGGTTGATGCCCACATTTCCTACGAGCAGCATGCCGATTTTTCCCTCGCCCTCGGCCTCGGCGCGCAATAACCGGGCCAACAGGGCAATATCACTGGATCTTGCTTTGACAACAGCCATCGTTTCACTTCTTTCGCTTTATCTCTACTGATATGCAGAGGAGATAAATGGGTGACTGTCCGACATTTGAAAAAAATGTTTACAACTTCACGAACGTATGTTAGTATAAATGCAAATCCAATAATCGTTGGAGGAAGCACCTCGTTTGCATGATATACGCAACAGGTGTTTTTTTATTGGTGAAAATTTCAGGAGGTGGCGAAATGCATCTGGTTTTTTCCAACACGTTGGAAAAGGAGAGGGAGGAGAATCGGGTAACGGTCGCACAAGTGTCGATTGTGGAGGAGCAAGGCACATACCGGATGATTTGGCGGGAAGACAAGGAGCAGGGAGCCGGCCAGGAAATTTGGTATGAAGGAACCAGCTGGGAAGAAATGATGGCCATCTTTCGTTACCGGATTCTCGAAAAGCAAGTGGACGGTTACGTTCCGTTGGTCAAAAGCATGCCGGGGACGGAAAGGCGGAACAACACGATTGCCGGAGCCAGCCAAATGTTGCTTTATTATGCGGAAAAACACCGAAACGAGCCGCTGTTTGCAGAACTGCGGCAATGGAGAAGAACGAAAGCCTCCGGGGAAGGCAAACCTCCCTTTTTGATTGCCGGCAATCGATTGCTGACGCTGATTAGCGCGTTTGTTCCCAGAAACAACGAAGAGTTGCGGCAAATACCCGGATTCGGGGAGCATAAATTGGCTTTATTCGGAGCGGACATATTGAAGATTACGGCAAAACATAAGCAGACGACAGCTTTTCCATTGGACTGGGTTGCAAAAACGATCGATATGCATGATTTCCAGCGCTGGGTCTATAAACAGATGGAACAAAAGTATAAGGCGGAAGCGGAAAAACTGGCGGTGAAAAAGAAATTTCTGCAGGGCGTTCAAAACGGATTGAATCTGGATGATTTAAGCGCTGAACTGCCACTTTCCAGGCGGGAAATTACCGAGTTGGCGGAACGCCTTGAGGCGGAAGGGTACGATCTTCACCCGTTTATCGAACGGGAATGCGGCAAGTTTTCCGATCAGGACGTGGAGAAAGTCATGCGGTTGTTTTCAGAGCACGGGGATCAATACCTGAAGCCTGTTTTGGAAAATTGGTATACGCCCGAACAACTCGACAAGGCAAATTTGGAGGATTGCTATATTCAGCTAAGAATTTTGCGGATGCGATATCGCAGCCAGGTTAAGCAAAGCGCAAGGCGTACAGGATAATTTCATATTCCGATAGCATTCAGATAAAGCGATTAGCACTCTTCTTGATGGAGTGCTAATTTTGCGTTAAAATAGTTTTGGGAAAAATGCACACCAAAATTCAAAGGGGATTTACCAATGGCCAAGAAACAGTTTAAAGCTGAGTCGAAAAGACTGTTGGAGATGATGATCAATTCCATTTACACGCAGAAGGAAATCTTTTTGCGCGAATTGATTTCCAACGCCAGCGACGCCATCGACAAAATATACTATAAGGCATTGACCGATCCGAACATCGTGTTCAACCAGGAAGACTACTACATCAAGATTGTGGCGGATAAGCCGTCCAGAACGTTAAAAGTGATCGATACCGGCATCGGCATGACGAAAGAGGAGCTGGACAACAATCTCGGGGTCATCGCCAAGAGCGGCTCGTTGGCTTTTAAGCAGGAAAACGCCGCGGAAGACGGACACAATATCATCGGCCAATTCGGCGTAGGTTTCTATTCGGCCTTTATGGTTGCGGACACGGTTACCGTAATCAGCAAACCGTTGGGCAGCGACGAAGCGTTCAAATGGGAGTCGCAAGGCGCCGACGGATATACGATTACGCCGTGCGCCAAAGATTCAGTCGGCACGGAGATCATTTTAAAGATCAAAACGAACACCGAAGAAGAGCATTATGACGAATTCCTCGAGGAATACCGGTTGAAAGCGATCATCAAAAAGTATTCCGACTTCATCCGCTACCCGATCAAGATGGATGTCAAAGTTCAGCGTCCGAAGGAAGGCAGCGAAGGCGAATTCGAAGAACATGTCGAAGAACAGACGATCAACAGCATGGTGCCGATCTGGCGCAAAAACAAAAACGAACTGAAGCCGGAAGATTATGAAAACTTTTATTTCGAAAAACGGTACGGCTTTGACAAGCCGCTGAAGCATATCCATATCAGCGCCGACGGTGCGGTAGTGTATAACGCCATTTTGTTTATTCCGGAAAATACGCCGTTTGATTACTACACCAAGGAATACGAAAAAGGGCTCGAGCTTTACTCCAACGGCGTGCTTATCATGAACAAGTGCGCGGATTTGCTGCCCGACTATTTCAGTTTTGTGAAAGG
>DASVDB010000147.1 GCA_036381315.1 Bacilli bacterium
TTGGCTGGTTTGCCATCTTAATCAGCGGATTCGGCTATAAATTGATGCCGATGTTTTATTTGTCGCACGGTTATCCCAACCGCCCGGAAAAGTGGATTCTGTCCATCCTGAATGCGGCCGTTCTGCTCGGCGCCGGCTTCAGCCTTGCCGGACTGGCCAAATTCGGCGCCATGGCCGGATTGTTCCTGTTTTCCATCGCCATGGCGATGTTCAGCTACCACGCGCGCAATATCAAGAAGAAAAAGCATAAGCCGAATCCGGGATACGGCATTAAATTCTCCGTATATTTGATCAATGGCGTTGTTGTCGTGCTGATTGCCGCTTTTTTTGCGTTCTTGCTGTTTCCGCAATTGGCGGGCAAGGCGGAAACGCTGTGGATTGCCGGATGGCTGTATCTCTGGGGATTTATCGGGTTAACCATCCTGAGCTATTTGTCCAAAATCGTTCCGTTCTTGTGGTGGACATATAAATATGGATCTTTGATCGGCAAGCAAAAGACGCCTTTACTTGCCGACCTGATTAACGATAAAATGGTTAGATACGGACTCTTCGCCATTGTGGCGGCGCTTTTTGTCCTGCTTCTCGGCGCGCTGGTGCAAATTGGCTGGCTATTGTCCGTAGGCGGCATTCTTGTCGCGCTTTGCGCAATTTTTTATATGATTCAAATCTCCCTGGTATTCACAAGATAACAATATGGAAAGGAGTGCGACTTTATGAGCGAAGAACTTACAATCGATCAGATTTACGAACCGCTGTATTCCGTTTACGACCCGGAGTTGGGCGTCAATATTGTCGATCTGGGGCTGATCTATGACGTCGGCATTGACAACGGCGATGTGTATATCGAGATGACCTTAACGACGCCGGGCTGTCCGATGCATGACACCATCACGTCAGGCGTACACGCCGCACTGGATAACTTGCCGGGAGTAAAATCGGTCGAGGTAAACGTAGTATGGGATCCGCCGTGGTCTCCGGAAAAAATGACGGACCGGGCGCGCGAAGAATTGGGCTATTTCGGTTAAAAGCAGGCGCACCGTTAAAGCCGGCCTCCTTCCGCCAGGGGGCCGGCTTCGCTTTTGGCCGCCTTCATTTTTCCAACGTTTCATACAAGCCCAACCGGTTCCCGTAAGGATCGCAAAAATTGCAGTAGGCAACCACACCATTAATGCGATGCACCGGCCCAACCTCGATATTAAGGCGCAGCAAGCGTTCCCGCTCCGCTTCAATGCCAAATACGCCGAAGCGGACGATTCCCTGCCCGGGATTGATTTCGTCTACCTCCAGCAATTGCAGCCAAAAGCCGGGATTAATTTCAATTTCCCTGATTCCCGGAACAGGTTCAAAGCCCGTTACCGTGCCGAAAATCCGTTCATACCATGTTACCGCTTCCTGGATGTCTTTGACCGGTATTCCTACGGTTACGCTTTCAATAAACGACAGGTGGCTCATCCAAGTTCCCTCCGCATCGTTTTCTACCTCCACTATACCGAAGCGGCGAACTCGCGACAACCGTTTGTTCCGCCGCGCTTTCAGGTTGCTTTCTTCTTGTCCGCTATACTATCATTAAATAGTACCTTTCTTGAAAGGGGTGTGCGAATTGCATAAAAAAGAGACCATCCGCCAATTGATACCGCTCTTTAAGGATTTGACGCCGCAGGAAATGGACTACGTCGACCAGATCACGATTCAGCGCCATTATCGCAAACGTTCCGTCATCTTTTCGGAAGGCGGCGACAAAGAGTCCGTGTTTTTCATCGAAGACGGATTGGTCAAGACATATAAAACGGATGAGAACGGCAATGAACAAATCGTTTCGTTTTTAAAAACCGGCGATATGTTTCCACATACAGGCTTTTTCAATTCCAACCCATACCCGGCAACCGCGGAGGCTCTTGTCGACAGC
Source organism: Bacilli bacterium (assembly GCA_036381315.1). NCBI lineage: Bacteria > Bacillati > Bacillota > Bacilli > Bacilli bacterium. Next base: position 1,907 of record DASVDB010000147.1, read on the forward strand.
AAACTGTTGGCGATTCCCGTTCATTCGTTCGAACAGCTGATGGTTTCGACTCCGACGATCGCGGTGAAAGTGATGCGGGTCATGGGCGCAAAAATCCAGGAACTGCAGGTAAAACTGCAAGAATTGACCGGACAGGATGTGCAATATCGCGCCTTGTCTTTTCTGCTCAAATTGGCAGCCAAACACGGCAAGCCCGAAGGTTCGGCATTGCGCATCGATCTGCCGATGACCAACCAGGAATTCGCCAACGCAATCGGCACGACCAGAGAAACGGTCAACAGAATGATCAACTCGCTGCGCAAAGCGAAAATCATCGAGTTGGATCGCAATGAAATTGTCATCCTGAACCTGGAAGCGCTGAAGGACTGGCGTTAAGGTTGCCCGCTGCCAGTCCTCTTGGGCATGTTCGCATGGCAAAACCGTTGTTCAAATCTCCGTGATTTCTTCCCCATCCTTCACATCGGTTTTGCGCAAATGGAACATCGACCTGGCAACCGCGTACACCAGCGGCAGGATTCCCACGATAATGAAAATGCAATCCGGAATAATCCGCCACCATAACAATTCGCGCACGATCGGATGGGTGAAAAACGCCGCCGAGCGTGAAGCCCAGTAACCATGTTCGTACGCTTCTTTTATTTGCAGAAACCCGACCGGCAACAGCGTGATCACAATCATTCCCGCCAAGCCAATGTTTAAACCTAAGCAGGAGACTTTAAGCCATTTCTCCCGCCACTCCTTCGGCTCAACGATGTTGCGCAAAACGTAAGCCAATACGGCGAGCGCAAACATGCCGTAAACTCCCATCATGGCGCCATGAGCGTGCGCCGGGGTAAGAAACTGGCCGTGCTCGAAGTAGTTGACGCTGGGCAGATTGATGAGAAAGCCGAGCACGCCCGCGCCGATCAGGTTCCAGATGGCCGTGGAAATCAGGAAGCGGAAGGATGCGCTATAGGGAAACATTTTGCCGCCTGTTTTCATGATCTTGTATTGTTCGTAAGCCTCCAAAATCAGAAGCGTCAACGGAATCACTTCCAGCGCGGAAAACACCGAGCCGAGCGCGATCCAAATCTCCGGCGAGCCATTGTAATAGTAATGATGGCCGATGCCGATCACGCCGCTGCCCAAAAGCAGCGTTATTTGAAACAGCATGGCGCGAATCGTCGATTTTTCCGTAACCAGCTTCATTCTGACCAGCAAAAAGCCGATGATGACGACGGCAAACACTTCGAAGATGCCTTCCACCCACAAGTGGATAATCCACCAGCGCCAGTAGTCCGCCATCGTAAAATGGGTACCCGGATTATATAAAAAGGCGAACAAATAAAAGACCGGCACCGCAATCGCCGCATAAAAGAGCAAATGGACAAGTCCCGCCTTATCTTTTTCCTGCCGCAAGGCGCGTCGAATCGCGCGAAATACGATGTACAGCCAAACGAGCATCCCCGCCGCAAACACGACCTGCCAGGCGCGGCCAAGCTCCAGGTACTCTAAGCCTTGATGCCCGAACAAAAACCAACCGTTGCCCAGCTTGCCGTTGATCCCGAGCCATTCGCCCACCATGACGCCGCCGACCAAAACGATCAGCGCCCAGAACAAAATATCGACAAGCAGGCCCTGCCGCTTGGGCTCTTTACCGCCGACAATGGGCGCAATATAAATGCCCATGGCCAGCCAGGCGGTGGCGATCCAGAAAATCGCGAGCTGCAAATGGTACGATTTGGCAATGGAAAACGGCAGCAACTCGGCGATCCATTTGATGCCGAAAAACGAGGTCGGCTCCAGATAATAATGCGCGAGAAGCGCCCCGAAAAAGCATTGCACCAAAAACAGGAGCGTTACGATCAGCAAATATTTGCCCGCCTTAACCTGACTTGGCGCAACCCGCAGCCGTCCGATATCGATCTTCGGGAACTTCCCGGGCTCATATGCTTCCTCCATCCGCAACCGATAACGATGGTAAATAAACAGAATCAGGCCGACAAACAGGATCAGCAAGGTAATGCTTACGCCGCTCCACCAAATTGCGGAAAAAGCCATCCCATTGCCCGCGTCTTCGTAAAACGGCCAATTGTTTGTGTACGTGATCGTATCGCCCGGGCGGTTTGTACCGGCAAGCCAGGCGGTCCAGAAGAAGAAATCGGCAAGTTGCCGCTTTTGATCCCCCGCCGCTACCCAGGCTCTTTTTTGCGCCGGCATATCCGTATCCTTTATCAGGTGCGGGGCTATGCCCAATCCGTCGCCATAGGTGAAAATTTTCACATAAGTTGCGCGAATTTGCTGCAATCCGTAGCTCTCCGCATCCGTCAGCACCAACTGTTCCGTACTTTGATCATAGCGGTTTTGTTTCAACTCCTTTATGACCTTGTCGCGGATCACCATTTTCTCATCTTCGGATAGTTGGGCAAAATCTTTTTTATAGGCTTGCCGCGCTTCATAATTTTGCATGGCTTCCACATATATTTTTAACGCTTCCGCCGTATAATCCGGCCCAAGATAAGACCCGTCGCCAAGAACGGTGCCGTAATCCATTAATCCGTATTTCTGAAAGACGGCCTGCCCGCCTTCGATTTGCGCCCGCGTGGTCAGAACATTCCCGTGGGTGTCGACCACCTTAAGCGGCCTTGGCGCCATGGCGCGGAAAATCCCGTATCCGCCGGCCAGCAAGACCGTAAAACTAAGCAACAACGCGGCAAGCAGGATCCCCTTGAGGAAAGCGTTTTGCGTCTTGTTCATCTCTTTCGCACTCCTTGCTTTTTAAGTTAGCTTGAGTATAAGGAGGGCAAGGACCGCCTATTTGTGATTTCTGTCACATGAAATGTTGCCGTTTTGCGGCGATATTGTTGCCATTGTGCGGCGGGATTATGGCGAATTTGCGGCAGTAATCATGCAGCCGAAAAATGGATATCCTGTAATTGCGAAAACCATTTTTGTGATCTTAGTCACAACCCGCTTAAAAGCGTTCCATTATAGTATATGAAAAGAAATAACCCAATTGGAGGAATGCCCTATGGCACTCACTTTTACCGCGTCCGATAAAATCGGCGATATTGTGGCGAAACTTCCGAAAGCATCCGAAGTGTTCAAAAAATATAGAATTGATTTTTGTTGCGGCGGCGGCAAGCTCGTCTCTGAAGCGGCTCGGGAAAATGGGTTGAACGAACGGGAAATCGTCGACGATTTGAACAGGCTGGCAGCGGACGTTTTAGCTTCGTCGCAGGAATATACAAGCTGGGTGAACGCGCCTTATGACAAACTGGTTGACCATATCGTCAACACCCATCACGCTTATCTGTACACGCATTTTGCCCCGATTGGCGAATACGTGACCAAAATTTTGCGCGTTCACGGAGCGCATCATCCCGAGCTGGCCGAAGTGCATAAACTGTACCATAATTTGAAAACGGAATTGGAACAACACATGATTCAGGAAGAGACGGTAACATTCCCGTTGATCAAGGACTTTGCCGCGAATCCCTCGCCGGAATTGGCCAAACAGGCGCTTGATACGGTCGGCGACCTGGAAAACGACCATGACGAGGCAGGCCAGTTGCTGAAAAAATTGCGCAAAGTCACAAACGATTTTACCACTCCTCCCGACGGCTGCACGACCTACCAGGCGACGTACCGGATGCTGGAGGAAATGGAAAGTGACATATTCGAGCATATTTCGCTGGAAAACAATATCTTGTTCCCAAGGCTGGCGCAGGAAGTCGGCCACGAACACGAGCACGAACATGAACATCATCATTAATCGCTAAATGAGACTGCCTGTTGGGATATGAACTTCCCCCAGTCAGGCAGACGGTGAAACTGAATGTTCTCTTGCGTGGCGCACGCAACAAACCCCCGGAAATTTGCACTTTCCGGGGGTTGCTGTTTCCATGACGCATAGAATCTTGCAAAAGGTATGCGGTTGCGGAATCGGAAATCATTGGCTTATTCCAGCTTCATATAGTAAAGATTCGTAACATCATCTTTCGTTATGGTATGTGCACCGGGCGCAAGCGATACACTGACAATGCCGTTTGTCATGGCATAACTGGTTCCATCAATTTTGATTTTTGTTCCGTCCGGAGTATTAAACACTAACGTTAATGTTGAACTCACAGTAGTGGTAAAGTCAATTCTGGTTATACTCTCGATTTTTAAACATTGAGTCAGCGTTAGGCCATCATATATAACTGTTCCTTTGGTTGTTGAAAGGTTCCCTTCAATATCGAAGAAGTCGCTTGTTAGTCCATCTGTGGTAAAATTATGAATATGTTGTTCAGATGGCGTCGGTGTCGGTGTCGGAGTTGCTGTTGGCGTCGGTGTTGGCGTTGGTGTCGGTGTCGGAGTAGGCGTCGCTGTACCCTCGGTGTCTACCACCATGTAATAAAGATTCGTAACATCATCTTTCGTTATGGTATGCGCACCAAGCGCAAGCGATACACTGACAATGCCGTCCGTCATGGCATAACTTGTTCCATCCACCTTGATTTTCGTTCCGTCCGGCGTATTGAACACCATTGTTAATGTTGAATTTGTGGCAGTGGTAAAGCTAATGATGGTTGAGCTCTCAATCTTCAAACACTGAGTCAACGTTAAACCGTTATATACCACAGTTCCCTTACTGGTTGAAAGGTTCCCTTGAATCGTAAAGAAGTCGCTTGTTAGCCCGTCAGTGGTAAAGTTCTGAACATATTCTCCAGCCGGCGGTGCCGTCGGTGTTGGCGTCGGTGTCGGTGTCGCTGTCGGAGTAGGCGTTCCTCCGCCTCCTCCGGTCGAATTGCCCCCTATGGATACAAGACTGCTTGTGTAACTTCTAATACTGGACATCAGTGCCGAGTTAACGCTATACGATGCATCGTCTACCGCATCGTCAAAATCCCATGTAAAGTCCCCGCCATCTTGGCGTCCGGCCTCCGACGTAACAATTTGTATAACATTGTTTACGTCATCGACATCAGATGCGCTTACTCCGGTATCCACGCCGGAATTGGTATCAAAGTTATTGTAAGTTGTTCCGCCCACCAAAGTTTTGTAAGTACTTGGAACTGTTTCATTTCTGGATGAAGCCAGATACGCGTCAAACGAGCTTGCATCAGCCGGAGCCGTTCCCGCATCGGAATTTGCATAAATCAGGCTTGCGGCGTCAACAACAATATTATTGTATGCCTTAATCATGCCTCCATCTTCTCCGGAGAACGTTCCTTCCCCTAAAGCGTCGGTGCCTTGCAGGGAACTCATCATCGGATCTTTGGTATGTCTGAAATAATTGGATTCCACAAAAGCCGAGCTTCCCGTTGTAACGCCAACGCCGTATTTTGCGACACCATCATAGAAATTATTGTACACATGAATAGTTCCCGTTCTGATACGCGGATGACGAGAATCCGAGTGATCAAACCAGTTATGATGGAAGGTGGCAAAGAATTCTGAAGATTCGCTCAAACCGACCAACGCGGCTTTCCCGGAATCCCAGTAGTGATTGTAAGATATTGTGGTGTATGTTGTGCCTTTTTTTAGGTCGGTTGAACCGTCACCTTTTACTTGGTCGGCATCAGAGCCCGCGGTTCCATAGAAGAAGTCATTATGATGCACCCAAATGTTAACATTGCCCGTATCCATGGAAATGGCGTCATCCGGGAATAACATAAAGCCCAAGTTTCTTACTTCGACATTGCCGCAATATCTTAGGAGCATTCCCCATCCATAAGCGGTGGCGTCATCTCCGATGCCTTCCAGTGTGATATTCATTTCGGCATAATTGTTATGTCCTTTCACCTGGAGCCCTTCATTGCTGTAAAGTTGTCCGCTCATGTCATCTGCCGTGATTTGTCCGATAAATCTGATGGCAAGCGGCGTTGTATCATAGCCTTTTTGGCGCAGGTTCAGAATTTCACCCAAACCGACTGCGGTCTGTTTACCGCCTGAGCTATTGATGATCACATCAAGCGATACGGTTTGCGCGGTGTCAGGTGTTACGTAAATGACTTCTGCGCCTGGCTTGAGTGTTCCGTCATCATTATAGGCGCCGGAACCTGTGCCGTAAGGAGAGTCACTTGAAAAAGCAAAACCGGATCTGTCAAAGGCCGCAACAGACAGCGCACCTGTGACAGCGCTTACTTTTGAACCGTCTGAAAGGTTCGCTTCAATTTTCATTACATAACTGCCGGCGGCAAGCCCTACAGCGTCTGCTCTCCAATAGGAAGGGTATCTGCGGATTAATTCAGTGTCAATTTGCACATATTGGGAATCCGCTGCCCCGGCGGGTTTAACATATACGTTATACCCTATCGCATTGCTAACCGGCGACCATTCCGCAAACGCCGATTCAAACCAGCCGCCGCTTTGTGTAACGGAAAGACTGGCGGCATATGCTGTGTTAAGTGCAGATCTACTTGTGAAAAACCCGCTGACTATTAAAGACAATGCAAGATAATACAAAAACGACATGCTCATTACTTTGGAAATTCCTTTTTTCATAAACATCCTCCTTTGTTTCGGTTTTAGGCGAATTGAGTGGCAGCCTTTCTGCAACTCCGTTTCATCTCCTTATGTCCTTCCGGCTCCCTACTGATATATTAACGATCCGCTTTCAAATCATCATTTTAAAAATTCGAGAATTTTTTAGAAAAATCAGACCATTCGCGTTTCCTTTACATTCGCCATCCATTGCTGAATGCAGCCATATGTGCTCCGTATTCACGCGCAATGCTTCTCGGTCTTTTTTTATTGCTTTCGGCAAAAAATATCTCTATATTCGTGATGAGGGCTTGTTGGAATTGGCAAACCATTGGATCACATTTTGAGGGGGATTGCGAAAAATGACTGTCCATATCGCCGCGAACAAAGGTGACATTGCCCCGAACGTGCTGCTTCCGGGCGATCCGTTGCGCGCGAAATATATCGCGGAAAACTTTCTGGAAGGTGCTGTCTGCTACAATCAAGTGCGAGGGATGCTCGGTTACACCGGAAATTATAACGGAAAACGCGTGTCGGTCCAGGGCACCGGCATGGGCATGCCTTCCGCCAGCATTTATATCCACGAGCTCATCAACGAATATAACGCGCAAAAACTGATTCGCGTAGGGACCTGCGGGGCGATCAAACACGGCGTGCAGTTGCGGGATGTCATTATCGCCCAGGCGGCTTGCACAGATTCGGCGATGTACCGCAACATTGCGGAAGGCATCAGCTTTGCGCCGATCGGCAGTTTCAACTTGATCAAGAAAGCATATGAAATCGGAATCAATGACGGCATGAGGCTGCATGTCGGGAATGTGTTTTCCTCGGACATTTTCTATTCCGACAGCACCGATTATTTGCAAAAACTGGACCGTTTCGGCGTGCTCGCCGTGGAAATGGAAACAGCCGCGCTTTATACGTTGGCGGCAAAGTATCAGGTGGAGGGGCTGTCGATCCTGACCGTCAGCGATCATGTATTTACCGGTGAGCAGACCACTGCCGAGGAGCGGCAATCAACCTTTAATCAGATGATCGAAGTGGCGTTAAAAACAATCGTTGCAACATGATCAGGCGTAGACTAAACGGCAACCGGCTAAAGCCGGTAGGTTTCTGTCAGCTCTAAAACGGTCATGGTAGCGGGCTTTCAGATCTAACGGACGTGACAGAGGCTATTTTGGGTTTTACGCCCGGTTTTCAAATTTAACGGTCATAGGCGCGCTTATTTAGCACTTTGTGCGGTATTCAGCTAAAAAAACAACGAATAGCCGCTGTGGCGTCCGTTAAAATTTTTACAGGGCCTTTTTGCGGCAAATAGCCGCTATGGCGTCCGTTAGCGTAGGGCGAGGTGATAATCTCCCCGTTTTAGCGTTGGGCAGTGTCCGTTATCGTTATACCAGTTTAACGACTATAACCAGCTGCGGATCGGCAAAAACCTTGATCGCATGATTTCCCGCATCATACTCGATCTTGCCGGAACCGACTTGCATCTTCGGAGCGGCTCCCAACGCGTAAAACACATCGTCCGCGAGCGTCCGGAGTGTGTCTTTCTGTTCTTGCTCGGCAAGCTCTTCCCATTCACTTTGGCTCATTTCAAAAGCGGTATGACAATCGGCAATTTGCGCTATCGCCGCTGTCAGTTCGTCCACAATGTCGGCGTATTCCCTGTTGAATCTTACTCCCACGCAAGCCACAACCTTTTGTTTTTCCCTATCATAACTGTTCCCGACGTATGGATGCAATAAAGAAAAGCTTGCTTCCCGCGGGGCTTTTTTCGTATCATAAATGGAAGTCAGACAAATTGTTTAAAGGCGGTCATTCGCAAATGATAAGCACGGAAAGAGTAACGCTGCGCTACGGCAGCAGAGCGCTGTTCGAAGATGTCAACATCAAATTCACACCGGAGAATTGCTACGGGTTGATTGGCGCGAATGGCGCGGGCAAATCGACTTTTTTGAAAATATTATCCGGTGAAATCGAGCCGACTTCCGGTTTCGTACACGTTACCCCGGGAGAACGCATTGCCGTTTTGAAACAAGACCATTTTGCCTATGATGAATTTCCTGTGCTGGAAACCGTTATAATGGGGCATGAAAAACTGTATGCGATCATGAAAGAAAAAGAGGCGATCTACAGCAAGCCGGAATTTACCGATGAAGACGGCATGCGGGCGGCGGAACTGGAAGGCGAATTCGCCGAATTGAACGGCTGGGAGGCGGAAGCGGAAGCGGCTGAACTGTTGATCGGATTAGGCATCGCCAAGGAGCGGCACGACAAGCGAATGAAGGAATTGGACGGCAATGAAAAAGTGCGCGTGCTGCTTGCGCAAGCGCTGTTCGGCAATCCAAACATCCTGTTGCTGGACGAGCCGACGAACCATTTGGACCTCGAGTCGATTATGTGGCTGGAGAACTTTTTGGCAAAATTTACGGGTACGGTCATCGTTGTTTCCCACGATCGCCATTTTCTGAATCAGGTTTGCACGCATATCGCCGATATCGACTTCGGCAAAATTCAACTGTATGTGGGCAACTACGATTTCTGGTATGAATCGAGCCAATTGGCTTTGCAACTGCAGCGGGAATCCAACAAGCGAATCGAGGAAAAGCGCAAGGAACTGGAAGAGTTCATTCGCCGGTTCAGCGCCAACGCCTCCAAATCCAAACAGGCCACCTCGCGGAAAAAACTGCTGGAAAAACTGACGCTGGAAGACCTGAAACCGTCGAACCGCAAGTATCCGTATATCCATTTCAAAGCGGAACGCGAAGCCGGCAAACAGATGCTGTCGATCGAGCGGTTGAGCAAATCGGCAAACGGCGTGAACATACTCAACAACCTTACCCTGACAGTCAATACGGGAGACAAAATCGCTTTCGTCGGCCCGGACGGATTGGCCAAATCAACGTTGTTCGATATCATTGCGGGCGTGAGCGAACCGGACGGAGGATCTTACAATTGGGGAATCACAACGATCCGGGCGTATTTTCCGAAAGACAATACCCCGTATTTTCAATCCGACCTGAATTTGATCGATTGGCTGCGCCAATACTCGAAGGAACAAGACGAATCGTTTATCCGCGGCTTCCTCGGCCGCATGCTGTTCTCTGGCGAAGAGGCGCTAAAAAAGGCAAACGTGCTGTCCGGGGGCGAACGGGTGCGCTGCATGCTAGCCAAAATGATGCTTGCTGCGCCCAATGTGCTTATTTTGGACGAGCCGACAAACCATTTGGATTTGGAGTCGATCACTGCTTTGAACAACGGATTGATGCAGTTTGACGGCACCATTTTGTTTACATCGCATGACCACCAGTTCGTGCAAACAATTGCCAATCGCATTGTCGAAATCGCACCCGGCGGCGTGATGGACAAAGTGACGACATTCGATGAATATCTGCAGCATCCGGACGTGATCGCCTTCCGGCAAAATGCTTATAAAGCGTAGCTAGAGCCGCCTGAAGCTTGCCGACGGAAACTCGGCCGCTTTGCCGCATTGCCGGCTTGCGGCCTTGTTAGCTTGCTGACATGCGGCCTGAAACGGTCATGTTAGGGGGCTTTCAGATCTATCGGTCATGGTAGTGTGCTTTCAGATTTAACAATCATAGAAGCAATCTCTTAGGTCTAACGGACGTGACAGAGGCTATTTTGGGTTTTTCGCCTGGTTTTCCAGTTTAACGGACGTAGGTGCGCTTATTTTAGCACTTTGTGCGGTATTCAGGTAAAAATAAGGTGAATAGCCGCTGTGGCGTCCGTTAAAATTTTTGTACAGCCTTTTTCCGGCAAATAGCCTCTGCTGCGTCCGTTAGCGGTGTGCGGGGAGGTGGTTCACCCTTTTTAGCATCATGCCAGGGAGGTGGTTCGCAGCTTTTGCTTTGTGCAAGGAGGCGATCCATCCGTTTTTGCGTAAATGTTTGATTTCATCCGGAGTCGCTTTATCATAAGCTAGGCCTGTTGGTGCAATCGGCAGCCTGAACTTTTTATTTTCCTGCATCGTGCGATCAAATGTTGCATCCACGCCCCATCCGATCGCAATATTTTGCATCTTGCCGGCTACAGCCCAAATTAGCAAGCCATTCAAAAATGCCAGTACATAAACGCCCCAAACAAGAGGATTTGCGCCTTGTTTAAACGATGCAAGCAATACAATGATGAATGACGGCTTTGCTTTTAATTAAAATAGCTCCCGATCAACTCAGAGGCTACATTTTGATTATGTCAAAACATCCTTGTTGACAAAAAAGGCGATAAAAAAATCCCTTATGTAACAAGGGATTTCAGTCATGACTGCGCGTAGAGGGACTTGAACCCCCACGGTTGCCCGCCAGATCCTAAGTCTGGTGCGTCTGCCAATTCCGCCATACGCGCAAACTACAAGAATATGCAAATAATGAGCCATGGAGGATTCGAACCTCCGACACCCTGATTAAAAGTCAGGTGCTCTACCGACTGAGCTAATGGCTCATAATGGCTGAGGATCTAGGATTCGAACCTAGGATCACGGAGTCAGAGTCCGTTGCCTTACCGCTTGGCTAATCCCCAGCAACTTGAAGGGAATGGTGGACGCTGACGGGATCGAACCGCCGACCCTCTGCTTGTAAGGCAGATGCTCTCCCAGCTGAGCTAAGCGTCCAAAGTAGACATCTTTCCTATTGGGATCCCCCAAAAACAATCGGAATATGCTACGTTTTTGTCGCTTTTTGGGGCACAGTGGTGACCCGTAGGGGAGTCGAACCCCTGTTACCTCCGTGAAAGGGAGGTGTCTTAACCACTTGACCAACGGGCCGCCGTAAATTTAGAGAGTGGGATAGACCGATTCGCAAATAACGTTCACGCCACAAGCAGGGAGAAATCCGTCGGAAAGCCCTGGCGGCCGACTTGCGGAACCGGGAATATACCGATATCATTCCATATTCTATTCCCGGTTCGCATCGGAGGTGGAGACGGATTCTCCCTGCTTGGTAACGAAACTTAAGAATCGATATACTGATTTCCATTATTAGCGAAACGTCCCGTTTTTAAAATTCGGCATTATCCTTTATGATGGAAATATACCATACTGGAAGGAGAGCGGAATATGCACATCGTCACCGCA
>DASVDB010000148.1 GCA_036381315.1 Bacilli bacterium
GTCAACCTTCTCCTGTTCCCGTTTCGAACGGACACGCTTTGCGCATCAGTTCGTATATTTCCTTCCGCAGATCGGCAAATTCCGCCCCCAACATCACCGCTTCCTCGCGCGGGCGAGCAAACGGCACGGCAAATTCTCGCAATATGCGCGTCGGTTTCGCGGATAACACATAGATGCGGTCCGACAAAAAGATCGCTTCCTCAATGCTGTGGGTGATAAACAGCACCGTCCGGCGGCTCTCCTCCCAGACGCGCAAAAGCCATTGCTGCATGCCGATGCGGGTAAAGGCATCGAGCGAACCGAAAGGCTCATCCAGGCACATCAGTTCCCGGGGAGCCAAAAGCGCCCGCAAAAACGCCGCCCGCTGCTGCATGCCGCCTGACAGCACATGCGGATAAACATGCTCATAACCGGCCAGTCCGGCTTTGCCCAACCATTTTCGCGCCTCCAAAATCGCTTGTTTGCGTGCTCTTCCCGATATTTCCAGCGCCAATGCCACGTTTTGCTCCACCGTTCGCCACGGAAACAGCGAGTTGCCTTGCGGCATATAGCTGATTAAGCCTTTGCGCCCAACGATGCTCTCGCCATCCAGTTCGATTGTTCCGGCATCGGGAACAAGCAAACCGCCGATCAATTTAAAAATGGTCGATTTTCCGCTGCCGGACGGACCGATCAACGTTACAAACTCGCCCTCCCGCACCGTCAAACTGATATCGGCAAGCACGTTTACCGTTTGTTTATTTTCCGTAAACGATTTGGCAACATGCGCAAGTCGCAGCTTCTCCTTCATGATTTGCCGCCCCTTTCCGCATCCGGCCGCCATCGAATCAGCAATTTTTCAACAAGTAAAATGAGGCAGAATAAGCCCAGGCTCAACGCGACGATCACAAAGATTGCCGCAAACACCAAATCGGTCCTGAAACCCGACTTTTGCAGCATCATAAATATGCCGATGCCGTCCTTGGCGCCTGTCCATTCCGAAATAACCGCCCCCATAACGCTGTATGTGGCCGAAATCTTCAGCCCGGAGAACAAATACGGCAACGCATGCGGAAATTCCAGCTTCCAAAACCGCTGGTTACGGTTTGCGCCGATCATGCCCATATAATCGCTCAGCGTCTTTTCCGTTTGCGCGAATCCTTGCAGTAATGCCACCGTTATCGGAAAAAAACAAACCAAAATAATGATCAGCACTTTGGGCAGAAGCCCGAATCCGAACCAGATCACAAACAGCGGCGCCAGCACGATAATCGGAATATTTTGCGACAAAACCAGAAGCGGATAAAATCCTTGCTTAAGCCACGGAAATATAAGCTGCATCCAGACGGCTACGGCAATTCCGAACAATACGCCCGCGGCAAAACCGATAACGGTAATCTTCAGCGTGGCGGCGGTATGATGGAGAATCCGCGAAAAATCAGCGAACCCCGCCGCCAGTATATGCAGCGGGGTCGGCAGAAGCCAGGCGGGTACGGCTAACACGCTCGCTGAGACTTGCCAGACTGCCAAAAAGGCGACGACGATGATGATCGGCGCGGCAGCCTGATAATAGCGCGGCTGCATGTCAGTCGTATTTTTCCGTCAGTTTCTCCATCGAAACTCCTGACGGGTTAAAGAAAATTTTAATTTGCGACATGACGCTGGGGCTGCCGCTTGCGAGCATCTCCTCATTCATCTTTTTCACAATGCCCAACAATTCATCAAGCTCGCCTTCCATCGTTGTTTCCAACGGTCCGACGCGATATTTGACGCCTGATTGGTCGATGACGGCGATCGCCTTGTCAACATACGGAATGACATCTTCCCCGTGTGGCGTTTTGGGCAAAATTTGTATGCTTAATAAGGTATTCGGCATATGCATCCTCCTTATTGTTTCGGCAAAAATTGATTTGTGAACGCCGCATCGACATCGAGCGGTTTCTCCAATAATTTGTGGTCAAGCATCCAGCTGGCGTAATTTTCCCAAACTTCGCGTTTCTGGATGCCCCACTGCGGCGCATCATCGCGATATTTCGGACTTAGCCATTTCTGGCTCGCCCTAACCAGCTTTTCATTCAGATCGGGCTCGGCTTTAATCAGGATATCGGCCGCCTCGTCGGGATGATCAATGGCAAAATTGTAACCTTCCGAAACTGCCGCGACAAACGCGCTCACGATATCCGGCTGTTCCTTGATCATCGTATCGTTCGTCACCAAAACCGGCGTATAATAGTCCAACTTGTCGGAGTAATCCGTTAAATAAACCATGTTCAAAGGCACGTTGCGCAACTCCGCCTCAACGCCCGTCCAGGCGTAATAAATCCAGGCAAAATCAATATCCCGCTTTACCGCCGTGAAGAAATCGGCATCACCGGTATTGACGATTTTCACTTTTGTAAAATCGGCATGCTGCGACTGCATCAACGATTCAATGACTGCGGCCTCAACCGGCGAACCCCAGCCGCCGTATGTTTTGCCTTCAAAATCTTTTGGCGATTTGATATTTTTGTCAACCGGAGACGCAAATCCGGAAGTATTATGTTGGATAATTGC
>DASVDB010000149.1 GCA_036381315.1 Bacilli bacterium
TTCAATCCGTGCCAAAATTTTATCATTCGCACTCACTCGCTAACCCGGACAACCGAAGTTGAAGCGGCTTTTGCTCAGGCGTTTTTGATCCATGCCACGTCGGCCCCCAGTTGCCGCAAATGATCAAAAAACTGCGGATACGATTTGGCGACATGATGCGCGTCTTTGATCAGCAAGCCGTGCCGGGACCGCAAGCCGACAACCGTAAGCGCCATGATGACACGATGGTCAAAGTGGGCATCGATTTGCACGCCGCCAGGCACGCCTTGCGGACTGCCGTGCACAATAATTTCGCTCCGTCGCTCCTCCACATTCGCTCCCGCTTTGCGCAGCTCCCGCACAAAATCGGTAATCCGGTCGCACTCCTTATACCGCAAATTTTCCACATTGTAAAATCGGGATGTTCCTTCCGCGAACACCGCCGCGGCAACGAGCGCCAACACGGCGTCCGTAGCCGCATCTCCGTCAAACTCCACCGCATTTAGCTTGCGGTTGCCGGCAACGTGAACCGCATCGTTGCGGTGAACCAGGGGCACGCCCATTTGCCGCAATACATCGACAGCGGCGCGTTCTCCCTGTTTGCTTTGTTCCGGCAAACGGTTGACCGTGACGTCGGATTCGGTTACGGCAGCGGCTGCCAAAATGGCCGCCGAACCGGGATAATCCCCTTGCACGACATACGTTTGCGCGCGATACTTTTGCCTTCCGGGCACGCGAAAATGCTGCAGATCGGAAGCAGCCTCAATCTTGATGCCGGCTTGTGCGAGCACTTCAAGCGTTTGTCCGACGACAACTTTGGATTTTAAATTGCCGGTTACTTCAATCTCGCTGTCTTCTTGAAGCAAAGGCGTCATAAATAACAGGGAGCTCACATACTGCGAACTGACTTCGCCCGATACGCGTATGTAACCGCCCTTCGGCTCTCCGCCGTAGATGGTGATCGGCAGCTTGCCGCCATTGTGGGCCGCTTTGACGTTCATTTGCGCCAATGCCGCGATCAGATCGTCTTGCGGCCGCTTCCCCAGCGATTCGGGATATGTATTGACAAACGTAACTTCCGGGCAAAATGCGGCTACCGACATGAGAAACCGCAGCACGGCACCGGCATTGCCCACATTCAGCTCCTTCACGTGACGCGGACGGTTGCCGAATCCGACAATTCGCATCGTCTCTTGGTCTTCCCGCAAATCTGCGCCCAGATCGCGCAGGCATCGGCGCATCGCATCGCTGTCTTCGCTGTGCGCCGGAAACTTCACGGTGCTTACCCCTTCCGCCAACGCGGCGACGAGCATGTAGCGGGTCGTGTAGTTTTTGGATGACAGCGCCTGTATTTCTCCCGCAAGCCGCGCAGTCGGCCTAACTTGAATATCCATCGGCGTTAAACTCTCCTATTGAATGTTATCGTCCAATCAAGGAATGAATGTTAGAAGCGATCAATAAAAGCGATTCCCCAGGAAAAAACCAAGATATGCCAGCAATACGCCAATCAAGACACTTCCGCCGGCGTATGCCATATATAAAAAAATTTTGCGCTCCTTCAATAATTGCACGCCCTCCAAGGAAAAGGTGGAGAACGTCGTAAAAGCGCCCAAAAATCCGACGCCCAGCAAAAAGAACAAAGACGGCGGAATCCGCATGCCAATCAGCAAGCCCAATAACAACGAGCCGAGCAAATTTACGGTGAAAGTTCCGACCGGAAAAACACCGCGGTATTTTTGGGCGATCAGCTGACTTATCGCGTATCGGCAAATGGCGCCGGCAAATCCGCCAACGGCGATCAAAAACATGAACACGTTACCCGCCTTTCTTAAGCCGCCGCGTTCCGCCCAGCGCTTTTTCCGCCAAAATCATCCCGGCAAACGACATTATGATTCCTCCAATCAACGTGGCGGCAACGTAGAGAAACGCATGCAGCCAGGCGCCGGCGCGAACAAGCGCCATCGCTTCCGCGCTAAATGTCGAGAATGTCGTGAACGAGCCGATCAATCCGGTCCCCAAACCGGTTTGCCATTCGCGGGCAAGCCGCGAGCCGCTTGCCCAGGCGAAAAACATTACCGAAAGCAGAAAGCATCCCGACAAATTGCAAGCCAGCGTTCCGGCGGGAAAATCACCGGAGTGCGGAAGGTCAAGCCAACTTCCCAAAAAGTAGCGGGCCAATGCTCCCAGCGCGCCGAAGGAGCCTATGTACAAATATATGTTACGCACGGGACATCCATTTCTGCCTGGACATTAAAATACGCCTGGCAACTTCTTCGCTATCCAGCAATGAAGTATCGATCGTCACATCGGCAAAATCGTATGCGTGTTTGCGCTCATCCAACAGCTTTAACACTTTTTGTTCCGTATTGCCTTGCAAGAGCGGACGGTTGCGGTCTTGCCCGACGCGATTCACGATTGTTTTGGCATCCGCGATCAATGCCGCGACAAAACCATGTTCCCGCATGAGCCGCCTGTTTTCCACTGACAGTACCGCCCCTCCGCCTGTTGCCACCACAGCGCGCTTTCCGGACAACACTTGCCGCAAAATGTCGCTTTCCACTTGCCGGAAATACGCTTCACCATGCGCCGCAAATATGTCCGGTATCGTTTTTCCCTGCGTCTCTTCGATCACATGATCCGTGTCGGCAAATTCCCAGCCCAATTTGCGGGAGAGCAATTTGCCGACGGTCGATTTGCCTGTTCCCATAAATCCTACCAAAACGATATGGTCTTGCGGCAATGGACTTCACCTCTGGGAAAACCCGTTGTTTTCCGTTCCAAACTGTTCATATCATATCATAGTGCCCGGAAAGCTGACAATCTTGGCTCACCTTCGGTATAAATTCCCGGCCGGCAGAGTAAGGTGATAGTAAAACCGAATATTCGTTCACAAGGAGAGTAGGAACATGACCGCAACGTTTCCAACAAGCGCGTCGGAAAACGAGGAAGCGATCAAACACTTCAGCCGGTTATCCGATGCGTTTCATCCCATCAGCAAAGATGATTGCATTTGGGCTTTGGAATACGTCAAAAAGAAAGTGGCTGAGGAAGATCCGAACCTGCTCGGGCTTTCCCAGCCACGGTTGTTGAAAAATTTTAGCGCGTTTGCGGATGCGGCGCTGACATTGTTAAGCCAAACCGGCAAAAGCGAATGGGAAGCGGAAAATCTCCGCCGCTCCGTGTTGGAGGCGGCATTCGGCATTCGGCCCGTTTAGCCGGCGGCGTGCTTTATGCTTCAGCGTTCCACTGATGGTGGAACACGCCTTCCTTATCGACACGGCGGAACGTATGCGCGCCGAAATAATCCCGCTGCGCCTGCAACAGGTTGGCCGGCAGCCTTTCCGTCCGGTAACTGTCAAAATACGCCAGCGCCGATGCGAACGACGGAACCGGGATGCCCCGGGCAATCGCCGTTGCGACAACTTGTCTCCAGGCGTCTTGATAGTTTTCGACAATGCTTTGGAAATACGGATCAAGCAGCAAATTTTTTAAATTTGCGTTGCGGTCATAGGCGTCCTTGATTTTATGCAAAAATTGCGCCCGGATGATGCAGCCGCCGCGGAATATCATGGCGATTGCGCCAAGGTCGAGATTCCAGCCGTATTCCTCGGAAGCCGTCCGCATTTGCGCAAACCCTTGCGCATAGGAGCAAATTTTGCTGGCGTACAGGGCTTTCCGCACCGACTCGATGAACGCCTGGCGATCGCCGGTAAACGGCTGCACGTTCGGTCCTTTAAGCAGTTTGGAAGCCGCCACCCGTTCCTCTTTCATCGCCGAAATAAAGCGGGCAAATACGCTCTCCGTAATGATCGACAGCGGTACGCCCAAGTCCAAAGCTCCCTGGCTCGTCCATTTGCCGGTGCCTTTTTGCCCGGCGGTATCCAGAATCACATCAACCATCGGGCGATTCGTTTCCGGATCGCGCTCTTTGAAGATATCCGCCGTAATTTCGATCAGGTAGCTGTCAAGCTCGCCTTTGTTCCATTCGCTGAATATGTCATGCAGTTCTTCCACACTGAGTCCCAACGTATGTTGCAAAAGATCGTATGCTTCGCAGATCAGTTGCATATCGCCGTATTCAATGCCGTTATGGACCATTTTCACATAATGGCCGGCTCCATCGGGGCCTATATACGTGCAGCACGGATCGCCGTTCACTTTTGCGGAAATTCCGGTTAAAATCGGCGCGACAAGATCATACGCGTCTTTTTGGCCGCCCGGCATGATCGCCGGTCCTTTCAGCGCGCCTTCTTCCCCGCCGGAGACGCCGGCGCCGATAAAGCGGATTCCTTTTGCCTCCAGCTCTTTGTTGCGCCGTTGTGTATCCTTGTAGAATGCGTTGCCGCCGTCGATCAAAATATCGCCGGCCTCAAGATGCGGCAGCAATTGCCCGATCAAATCGTCGGTCGGTTTGCCCGCCATGACCATTAACAGAATTCTTCTCGGCCGTTCCAGCGATGCGACAAATTCCTCTATCGAGTATGTAGGGTGCAAGCGCTTGTCCGGATGCTCCGCCACGAGCGACTTCGTTTTTTCCGGCGATCTGTTATAGATGCTGACCGAAAACCCCCTGCTTTCGATGTTGAGCGCAAGATTGCGGCCCATGACCGCCATGCCTGCCACGCCAATTTGCTGTTTTGACATTTGTCTCTCCATCCTTTTTCTTAAAATCTAACGTTTATTGTACACTTTTTCCGCGACTTGTGAA
>DASVDB010000150.1 GCA_036381315.1 Bacilli bacterium
CGATGATCCGCCGCAGCAATGCCGGCACCGCAACAGGCTTTCGCTCTATCGGCAATTTTCTCGCTTCGGCGAGCGACAACAGATGAAGGTCCTCTACGAGTCGGGTAAGGCGGATCAATTCATCCTGCAGCGGAAGCAAGCTCTCCGGTTCTACTGAACCGCCGCTCTGCTGAATCAAATCAAGTTTTCCGCGAATAATCGTAATGGGCGTCCGAAGTTCATGCGCAACATCCGCCACCAAGGATTTACGGATTGCTTCAGCACGCTTGATTTGCGTGGACATATTATTGAAGGCTGCCGCGACTTTACCGTACTCATCTTTGCTTTGGAGCGGAACCTGAACCCCGAGCTCGCCTTTTCCCAATCGCTCGATGGCCTGAATGAATTGCTGCAGCGGAGCCGTCATCCGCTTGGCCAATCGATAGGCGACGAATAGCGAAACAAGGATGATGATGACACTGCTAAAGAGCAAAATGACTATAACGGAATTCGTGACGCCATATTTTAATTTGGCTACGTTCGCGACTTCCTGGTCATAGTAGTACAGATAGGCGACCGTTTTTCCATTCACCTTGATATCCTTGCGAATCCCCATAAAGATCGTATATTTATCCTGAAATTCTTGCCGCGGATACAGCCGCTTTTTGTCCGTGGACATAAGCAACACTCTGGCATCGGTCCGCCCCAGCCATTCGCCGCCCAACTCCATTTGCCCAACGCCTTCCCAGGAATTGCCGTTTCGCATGTAAAATTGTGCGAATTCCGCGGACAAGGCGCCGATTTCTTTGCTCCTGTCCACTTGCACCATAACCAGAATAATATCTTTGACGATTACTAAAGTTAGAAATACAAAAATAACACCCATGGTTAAGATGAACGTTGCGATAACAGCGAACAGCTTACGTCTTACACTCATGAGCGGTCACCAAACCGGTAGCCGAAGCCGTACACCGTATGAATATAGACGGGTGCGGACGGATCATCTTCGACTTTTTTGCGGATGCGGCTGATATGGGCATCCACGGTGCGCTCGTCATTCAATATGTCGTCTTCCAGTGCTGCTTGCAGAAGCTGCAATCTGCTGTACACGATGCCGGGTTTTGCTGCTAGCGTAAGCAGCAGCTTGAACTCCGTAGGCGTTAGCGTCAGTTCTTCGCCGCGCTTCCAGACCCGGCATTGGGCCTCCGAGATCGTCAACTCGCCGCGTTCTAACGTTTGTTCGGAAGCGTCCGCGGAATTACGCCCATCCAGGCGACGCAGCACGGAACGAATGCGGGCGGACAGTTCCCTGAGCGAAAACGGTTTGGTCATATAGTCATCCGCGCCGACTTCAAGACCGATGATTTTGTCGGTTTCCTCCGTTCGCGCCGTAACCATAATAATCCCCAAATTATTCGTTTTACGCAGTTCCCGGCATACCTCGATGCCGCTCATTTCCGGCAGCATCCAATCCAGCACGACGAGATCGGGTTTTGCCGTCTTCGCTTGTTGCAATGCTTCCCTGCCTGTTCTGGCCGTCACCGTAACGAAACCTTCCTGGCGCAAAAAAGGCTCCATGAATTCCAGCACCTTGATCTCATCATCCACCAACAGCAATGTATGCGGCATATTGCGTTCACCCTCTTGATTTTGTCCACTCGATTTTGTCCAAATCTGTTACCACACATTATACAGACTTTCGTTTCACTTTTGGGAAAATTCATCAAACCCGCAACAGTTCGTCATAAGTTCACAGCATTGTGCTGTTAGGATAAACACATCAGGCAGTCGAAAGGCTACTCCTTGATAATTGGGACGACAACATATTTGGGAGGCTGGTGATTCATATGGTTAAAGAAATCGAGTCAAGCATACGCGTTCGTGTTTTCCGACATATTTTTCACGGTACGGCCTGGATCATGGTCGCATGTATCGTTATTCAGACAGCAATTGCGGGGATGGCAGTATTTGCCGATCCGGCCAAGTGGAGTTGGCATACCGCTTTTGTACATGTGTTTGAGTTGGTGCCGCTGTTGATGCTGATATTCGCTTTTGTCGGGAAGCTTTCGAAAGCATTGCGCTGGCAAAGTTTTGGCTTGTTCGTCCTGATTTATCTGCAGTATTTTACAGCGCATGTACCTACAGCCGGGTTATTGCACCCCGTCATCGCGCTATTGTTATTCTGGCTTTCGTTTCGTGTAGCCAAAAAAGCCTGGCAGTTCAATAAAGGAAGAGAATCGATATGAATAAGGCGGTTTTGGTTATTGTGGCTTTGGTTGGCGGATTTATCGGCGGTGTCGTGTTGTCTGAGATCATTGGGATCTTTGGAAAGTTCGTATTTGGTTACCATGCCGGAATCAAGTTTTTACCGGTTTATACCGCAATCGCATGTGCGGTTCTGGCGCCGGTTGTTTATCGGCGCAAATGGAAATAGTCGGAAAGCCAAGGGAGAGGCGCTTACATGAAAAGATTAACGAGTTGGTCATTTAAAAATAAAGCGGCAATGTTGATTGTCATCATCATGTCGTTAATCGCCGGCGGCCTAAGCTATGTATTTTTGCTGCTCACGCTCATCATCGTGCCGTGCATCTACGAACTGTTCCATTTCCGCAAAGTGAAAAGGGAACTTGCTGAAGTGCATTAACAAAAGGTGAACGAACGTAAAATACCGGGATTGCCGGTCGCCTCTTCTGGCTGCGCGCCCCCGGTATTTTACCGCCAAAACGCCGGTTTCAACAATAATCGTCTTTTCTTCTTTTATTTTCCGAGCACGACTTCTACCGTGTGCATTTTTCCGTCGCCTACAACCGGCAGGATATTGCCCGCCACGGGTTGGCCGTCAACCGTAACGGAAGCTACGCCTTTGTTCACGCGGCGCGGATTCGTAACGCGAATTTGGTATATGTCGCCGCGGAAGTGCCGGGTAATCGTATATTCGTCCCAATCGGCCGGAATGCAAGGATCGATTTTTAACCCGTCAAATTCCGGTTTGACGCCGAGAATCGCTTGCGTAATGGCCACATAGTTCCAGGCCGCGGTGCCCGTCAGCCAGGAATTTTTGGCTTCGCCGTGGCGGACGGCGTCTTTGCCGGCAATCATTTGCGAATAGACGTACGGTTCCATGCGGTGTATTTCGCTGATGTCTTCCAGATAAGCCGGAGCGATCTTGCAATACAGCGCAAACGCCCGATCGCCGCGGCCAAGCACGGTTTCCGCGATCATGATCCAGGGATTGTTGTGGCAGAAAATGCCGGCGTTTTCCTTGTAACCGGGAGGATACGAGGAAATTTCCCCGAGATTCAGGTAGTATTCGGAGTACGGCGGAGTTTGCAGGATGATGCCGTATTTTGTTTCCAGCCGCTCCTTCGTGGAGTCGAGCGCTTTTTTGGCCGCGCCTTCCGCCACGCCGATTCCCGCCATCACGCACATGCCCTGCGGTTCGATAAAAATTTGGCCTTCCGCGTTTTCTTTGCTGCCGATTTTCTGTCCGTAATGATCGTACGCGCGCAAAAACCAGTCGCCGTCAAACCCGTATGCGAGCGTAGCGCGGCGCATATCGTCGATGTGTTTTTGCGCTGCGGCCGCTTCCTCGTGCAGCCCGCGGCGTTTGCACAATTCGACGAAATCGGGGCCGGCGTACACGAACAAACCGGCGATAAAGACAGACTCGGCGACGCGTCCGTTAATGTTTTGCGTCGTTTGAAACGATTCCCCCGGTTCTTTCGAAAAGCAGTTCAAATTCAGGCAGTCGTTCCAGTCCGCCCGACCGATTAACGGCAATCCGTGCGGGCCCAGGTTGTTGACGACATGATAAAACGAACGCCGCAAATGTTCAAACAAAGTAGCGGTATGCTCGGGATCGCAATCGAACGGCACCTGCTCATCGAGAATGGCGAAGTCGCCGGTTTCTTTAATGTAAGCGGCCGTGCCGAGAATCAGCCACAACGGGTCGTCGTTAAAGCCGCTGCCGATTTCGTGGTTGCCTTTTTTGGTAAGCGGCTGGTACTGATGATACGCGCTGCCGTCGGGAAATTGCGTGGAGGCAATATCGATGATCCGCTCCCTGGCGCGCTCCGGAATTTGGTGGACAAAGCCAAGCAAATCCTGGTTGGAATCCCGAAAGCCCATGCCGCGTCCGATTCCGGATTCGAAGTAGGATGCGGAGCGCGACATATTGAACGTAACCATGCACTGATACGGGTTCCAAATGTTGACCATGCGGTTCAATTTATCGTCGCCGCTCTTGATTGCGTATTTGGAAAGCAAACCGTTCCAATATTCGCGAAGTTCGGCCAAAGCGCCGGCTACCATGTCATCGGTAAGGAATTGCCTGATCATGTCGATCGCGCGCGCTTTATTAATAATTCCCGGCGCCTCCCATTTTTCTTCTTCGGGATTTTCCACGTAACCAAGGACAAATATGAATGATTTTTCTTCGCCCGGTTCCAGGGAAATATCCAGGCAATGCGACGCGATCGGCGACCAGCCGCTGGCGACCGAATTGGCCGATTGGCCCGCCGCGACAACTTGCGGGTTGTCAAGTCCGTTGTATAGGCCGAGAAATGCTTCGCGGTCGGTATCGTAGCCGCCAATCGGCGCATTTACGGAATAAAACGCATAGTGGTTGCGGCGTTCGCGGTATTCGGTTTTGTGGTAGATGACGGAGTCTTTGATCTCCACTTCGCCGGTGCTCAGGTTGCGCTGAAAATTGGTCATGTCGTCGTAGGCGTTCCATAAGCAAAACTCGATAAAGGAAAACAGTTTAACCTTTTTGGCTGCATTCGAAGTGTTGCGCACCTTGACTTGGTAAACTTCGGCATTGGTGCGCAGTGGGATAAAGGCAAGCTGCCTGACGCGGATGCCGCCCCGTTCGCTGGTTATCGCCGTGTAGCCCAGGCCATGGCGGCACTCGTAAAAGTCAAGCTCGCGTTTGACCGGCATCCAGCCCGGCGTCCAGAAATCGCCCTGGTCATACACATAAAAATAGCGCCCGCCGTTATCGATCGGGATATTGTTGTAACGGTAGCGGGTAAGCCTTCTCAGTCGCGCGTCGCGGTAAAAGCAATATCCTCCTCCCGTGTTCGAGATCAACCCGAAAAATTGCTCGCTGCCCAAATAATTGATCCACGGGTAAGGCGTTTGCGGCGTGCTGATCACATACTCCTTGTTCAGATCGTCAAAGTGTCCGAATTTCATCGGAAAAACCCCTTTCCGGTAAAAAAATGCAAATCCAACCTTACTAACGCGCGTTAGTCCAAGCCGATGAAAAGCGGCCCCCGCAAGTCGCCGGACGGCTAAAGTTTTTTGCAGGAGTCGCGGATGACCAATTCCGTCGGGTAACTGTCCGTGCTGAAAGAAACGGGGCCGTGTTCACACATGCCGACGATTTTTTGCACCGCCGCTTTGGACATGTCGTAAATCGGCAGCCGCACGGATGTCAGCCCCAATTGCGCCGAAGCCGGCACATCGTCAAAACCGATCACGGAAAGATCTTCCGGTATGCGCAGCCCCTTTTCCTTGCAAGCATCGATTACGCCGAACGCCATTTCGTCGTTGGCGGCGAAGACGGCGGTGGGCATGCGGCCGTTGTCCAGCAGCTTTTTCATTTCACGATAAGCATTTTTTTTCAAGAAATCGCCTTTTAACAGGAATGCTTCGTTCAATGACAGCCCGTGCGCCCGCAGCGCGTCCGTATACGCTTCATAGCGTTGCTGGCCGGAGTATGTAGCGGTTCCGGCTCCGATAAATCCGATTTCCCGATGCCCGAGCCCGATCAAATATTCCATTGCCGCGTACGCGCCTTCATAATCCCGGGAATTGATTACGGCGATATGTTTTTGATCGAGATGGGCCGCAAGAAGTTCGGTGATGTCATAATCGATTAAGGCAAAAGGTTTTTGAAGCCGGCCTATTTCCCTGACCATTTCCAGATTTTTTCTCGTGCCGACGATGATTCCGCCGTCGATCCGTTTTTGCAGAAACGCCAGCTTGACTTTGGCAAAGTCCTCCGGCGCGTATACGGTATGCACAAGCACATAATATCCGGCGGCGTTGGCCGTGTCGATAACGGCATCGACAAACGTTGCGAAATAATGGTTTTGATAAATGCGGTTGACGTTGTCGCGATCTTCCATGCTGACGACAAAAAAGCCGATCGTATCGGTGTCTTTTCCGGCCAGCACGCGTGCGGACGTGTTTGGCGCATAATTGTATTGTTCAATGATTTTCAGCACCTTTTCCCGAGTTTTCTGGGGAATGTCGGGATAATTGTTCAAAACTCGCGATACGGTGCTTCTTGACACTCCGGCCAATTTGGCGATATCTTCGCTGCGCATGGAACCTCCTTTCTTTTTACAAACGCGCGTTAGTTACATTATAATGCAACAATCAGGTTATGAATAGAGGCGGAATCAATTCCCGGCGGCGGCAAAACGGCGGCGGTAATCATGCGGGGTGCAGCCGTAAAACCGCTTAAACATGTTGATAAAATAGCTCGGATTGTTATAGCCGACATCAAGCGCCACGCTTGTAATTTTCAAGTTTGTTTCCTGCAAAAGCCTGGCCGCTTGCTGGACGCGGTGCCGGTTGATGAATTCGATCGGCGTTTTATTGGTGATTTCCTTGAAAAACCGGCAAAAATGCGCTTCGCTCATGGAAACGATAGCGGCCAAATCCCGCAGGCGAATCGGTTCCTGGAAATGGTTCTCGATATATGTCAACACGTTTTTCAGCCGGTCGAGTTTTCCGGACAGCGCCGGGGCATGCGCGCTTCGGCCGGACGGTTTTCCCAGCTGAAACAGCTTGCCCATCGCAAGGTGCAATAGCCCCTTGGTGATCAGTTCGCAGGCGGGCGCGGCGTTGGCATTTGCCGTAAAAATGGCGCCGAGCAAATCAAGCAATTCCGCTCCGCTCACCGTGTCGGCCGACAGATGAACCGGCGCAAGACGCTCTTTGCGGATGATCGGCAGGATATATTTTTCAAACGCGGCGTCAATGGCGCTGCTGTTGAACAGCTGGGGATGAAAGACGACCGCCTTGAAAGAGCAGGCCTTAGTCCCTCGCACCTGCCCGGAATGCAGCATGCCGGAGTTTACGAAAATGGCTTCGCCGGCTTTCAGCGCATAGTCGCGGAGGTCAACGCGAAATACCGCTTCGCCTTCCGTGACCAGCAAAAATTCCAACTCTTCGTGCCAATGCAGATCCAACAGCGGCTCGGACGCCGGACAGTCGATGGCGTAAATGCTGACCGGATATTGCGGGGTGCCGTGCGTGCGCCGCTCTTTTAACAGGCTTTTGCGCATTGGAATATCATCCTTTTAAGCAAAATCGTGATATAAACGGGCAAAATGGAACAAGATAAATAAATTGAAGATCAATATTATTATAATATGCGAAATGGAGGGATGATAGATGAAATTTACAAACGGCTATTGGCTGGTGAAAGAAGGCGTCGATATCGCGTGTGCGACCGAAGTTCGCGATATTGCGATTGCAGCGGAGGCGATAACGGTTTATACGGCGACGCGGACGGTCCGCCACAAGGGCGATACGTTGAACGCTCCGCTCTTGCAGGCGGAGATCAGTTCGCCGCGGCCGGATGTCATCCGCGTCCGCTGGTCGCATCATGCGGGCGGCGTTGCCCGCGGCCCCGCATTTCAATTGTTCGCATCCGCCGGTTTTGCGGCGCATATTGCCGATGAGGGCGAGCGGGTCGTGCTGACAAGCGGGAAGCTATGCGTCAGCGTTCCGAAGCAAGGGCCGTGGCACGCCGATTTTTTCTACGGCGGCAAGCGCATTACCGGCACCGGCGAGAAAGCGGCGGGCTATATTCAAACAAACGAACAGCGGAGATATTTTCGCGAGCGGCTCGATCTTGGCGTCGGCGAGCACATATACGGACTTGGCGAGCGGTTTACGCCGTTTGTAAAAAACGGCCAAACGGTGGACATCTGGAATGAAGACGGCGGCACAAGCAGCGAACAAGCCTATAAAAACGTCCCCTTTTATGTAAGCAGCAGCGGATACGGCGTTTTCGTCAATCACCCGGAACATGTTTCGTTTGAAGTCGCTTCGGAAGTCGTTTCGAAGGTCCAGTTCAGCGTTCCCGACGAAGCGCTGGATTATTTCATCATCGGCGGCGCCAATCTGAAGGAAGTGCTGGGCAATTATACGGCCTTAACCGGCAAACCCGCGTTGCCTCCGGCATGGACGTTCGGGCTGTGGCTGACCACTTCGTTTACGACCGACTATGACGAGGCGACCGTAAACAGTTTTATCGACGGCATGTCGTCCCGGCGCTTGCCGTTAAGCGTGTTCCATTTTGACTGTTTTTGGATGAAAGAATACCAATGGTGCGATTTCACGTGGAATCGTGATATTTTCCCCGATCCTCAAGGTATGCTCACGCGATTGAAAGCGAAGGGCCTGAAAGTGAGCGTCTGGATCAACCCTTACATCGCGCAAAAATCGCCTTTGTTCAAGGAAGGCAAAGAAAACGGATATTTATTGAAAAAAGCGAACGGCGATGTGTGGCAATGGGATATGTGGCAGGCTGGAATGGGTCTTGTCGATTTCACCAATCCGGATGCGGTCAAATGGTATCAGAGCAAACTGCAACGGCTGATCGATATGGGCGTGGATTGCTTCAAAACCGATTTTGGCGAGCGAATCCCGACGGATGTCGTGTATTTCGACGGCTCCGATCCGGACAAAATGCATAATTATTATACGTTTTTATATAATCAGGCTGTTTTCGAATTGCTGGAGCGAAATTTCGGCAAAACGCAAGCGGCGGTGTTCGCGCGTTCGGCAACGGCGGGCAGCCAACGGTTTCCGGTGCATTGGGGCGGCGATTGCTCTTCGACGTACGAATCGATGGCCGAATCGTTGCGCGGCGGCCTGTCGTTGGGGTTGTCCGGTTTCGGCTTTTGGAGCCACGACATCAGCGGATTTGAGAACACCGCGACCCCGGATCTGTACAAGCGTTGGGTGGCCTTCGGCCTCTTGTCCTCGCACAGCCGCCTGCACGGGAACGCATCGTATCGGGTGCCGTGGCTGTTTGACGAAGAAGCCGTGGATGTCGTGCGCTACTTTACCCGTTTGAAAAATCGGCTGATGCCTTATTTGTTTAAAACGGCGGTGGAAGCGGCTGAACTGGGTCTGCCGATGATGCGGGCGATGGTGCTGGAATTTCCCGACGATCCCGCATGCCGTTATCCGGATTGCCAATACATGCTGGGAGAAAAGCTGTTGGTTGCGCCCATTTTTCGTCCCGACGGCGTCGCGACCTACTATGTGCCCCACGGGCGCTGGACGAATTTTAGGACGGGCGAAGAGATCACAGGCGGCGTGTGGAGAGAAGAAGAGCACGATTATTTCAGCCTGCCGCTGTGGGTCAGACCGAACAGCCTTATGGCGATCGGCCGCAACGAGGAACGCCCGGACTATGATTATGCCGAAGGCGTTGAATTCCGGTTGTACGCGCTGGATGAAGGCGCAAGCGCCGCAACGCGGGTGCACGATTTGCACGGAACGCCGGTCATGGCCTTGCGGGCCGAGCGAATCGGCAACCGAATCGCGATTTCCGCAAGCGGCGCCGCCAACAATTGGACGGTGCGGCTTGTCGGAATTCCGCAACTGGCATCGGTTGCGGGCGCGAGCTGGGAAAGCGACGGAGCCGATGTTACGCTGAAGCCGCAAGCTGGCTGCACCGAGATCAGCGTGGAAATATGAATTGCCAAAAACCGCCCGATTCAAATCGGGCGGTTCTCCCGCCAAAAATGTTGCCGCGCCGCATTATCCTTTGACAGCGCCGGCGACGACACCTTTGACGATGAACTTTTGCAGGAAAATAAACACGAGGATCGACGGAAAGACCGCCATAAACATTGCCGTCATCGCGTATTGCCAGTCGGTGTTGTACTGCCCGACAAAGGTATAGGCGGCCAAAGTCAACGTTTTGGTCGATTGCAGGCCGTTAACCATGATGAGCGGCAGCAGGAAATCGTTCCAGAACCACATGACATCGATGATAAAGACGGTCGTGGTGACCGGTTTTAGCAACGGGAATATGATTTTATAAAAAGTTTGGAAAGTCGATGCCCCATCCATCTTGGCGCTTTCGTCGAGCTCTTTGGGTACACTTTTCACGAAACCGTGATAAATAAAGACGGCCATCGGAGCGGCAAAGCCCCAATACTGGACGCCGAGCCCCCAAACGCTGTCGGATAAATGCAGCATTTTCATCAGCTTCAGAACGGTAACCATAATCGATTGAAACGGAATAAGCATTGGTAAAATGCAGAACAAATAAATAAAAGTGCTGGTTTTGCCTTTCGTTCTGGCAAGCATATAGGTCGCGACGGAAGCGATGGCAATCGTTCCCGCCACCCCAACGCCGGTCACGATGACGTTATTTAAAAACAGTCTGGGGTAATTCATTTCATGCCAGACATATACGTAGTTTTCCCACGCGAACCCTTTCGGCAGCGCAATCACGTTGGTCATGACTTCGGCGAAAGTTTTCAGCGAATTTTGCACAACGAGCAAGATCGGGTAGATGAACAAAAGGGCCAGGAGGATCATGGCCATTTCCAGGCCGAGCAAACCCGCTTTTTGTCTTTGCATTAACCCTCCACCTCCCGTTTTTTGAAGTAAGCCAACTGCACGATGGTGATGATCAGAACGGCGATAAACAGTACAATTGCCTTGGCGGTGCCGTAACCGTACATATTGTTTTGGAACGTATCGCGATAAATGTCCAGTGTAACGCTGTAGGTAGTTCCCCCCGGCCCGCCACCGGTCAAGGATAGGATTACATCGAAAACTTTGATCGAATTCGTTAGCGCCATAAAGACGGAGATCGTAACCGATGGCGCAAGAAGCGGGAGCGTAATGCGGAAAAATCTGCGGAACATGCCGGCTCCGTCCACCTTGGCCGCTTCCGTAAGCTCGCCCGGAATGGATTGCAATCCGGCGATATAGATAACAATGTAAAAACCGATCGATTGCCAAATGGAGACAAGCAGGATCGCGATAAAAGCTAAATCCGGTTTCCCCAGCCAGCTGAGGTTGAAAATGCTCCATCCTGTTGTATCATATAAAGACTGAAATCCTTGGGAGAAAATGAATCGCCAAATAAATCCGACGATGACCAGGCTTAAAATATATGGAATAAAGAAAGCCGCCCTTAAGATGGCCGCGGTTTTCAGCTTTTGGTCAAGCAGCGCCGCAATCACGACAGCCAATACATTAATGAGTACGATGTACAGGATGCAATACTTGAGCGTAAACACGGTTGCGTGCGCAAAATTCGCATCGCCCATAAAAATTTGCCGGAAATTTTCCCAACCGATAAACTTCGGTGTTTTGGCAATCCCGTTCCATTCCGTAAAGGAGTATACGGCGCTCAGCAAAAAAGGGATATAGATTGCAACCGACACACACAAAATAACCGGAAACGTAAATAAGCCGAACTCCAGTCTACGGCGCATATGTCTGTCGATTCTGCCCATATTCGCACCACCTTTGTTCTTCTGTTTTTTTCATTATAATCAGGGCTACAATCGACAAAGAATGCACTTAAGTGGTCAGTTTAGGGTAATTTCGTGAACTGGGCGGGGGAGTGGAAGATGATCAAATCGGTGGTTGCTTTTTTCACGAAACGTTTGGTGAACAAGCTGATTTTGCTGTTTACGGCGATTATCGTACTGGTGGTTGGCTCGCTTGTTTTCATCTCCTATAAAAACATGGAGCGGGAATCGGTCGAAAACAGCATATCCAGCAATACAAGCAATTTAAATTTGGTTCTGCGCAATTTGACGGCATATTTTGCGGACGTGGAGCAGTATACGTCGCCGCAAATCAACTACGACGCGGTCATGAACGCGATTGAGCACGAAAAGGATGACTATACGGCGAAAATTTATCTGGACAATTATTTGCGGGAATTGTATTACGCGCGAAAAGATGTGACGGGCATTTTTCTGTATTTGCTTGAGCAGCACAAATATTACTATATTGCGCGCGAGGGACAGAACATAACGGTCAAGGAGAAATATGACGACGGCATTCCCCGGCAAATCTGGTTTACGCAAGCATTGCAAAGCAATCGCAATCGATACATCCAATCCTTATTGTATCCGCAAGAGATCGGGTATGCCTTTGAGCCGGACGACAGTTTTATGGTTTTTCACCGGACGCTGCGCAAGCTCGTCAACCGCGAGCCGAAAGCGGTCATCTCCTTTTTCTTCAGCAAATCCGCCATCGCCCAAATCATCGCGGATATTCCGCTGCGCGGCAATGAGCATGTCGCTTTATTGAATGAACGGCGCGATCCTTTTTATGTCGACGACAAGACGTTTTACCGAAATGCCATGGAAAAGGGGCTTTATCGGCAAGTGCAGCAAGCGCAAGATAAAGGACGGCTGACCTGGAAGGATGACGGCGCAAAGTATCTTGTTTTTTTTGCCGTCGCCGATACGGGCCAATGGATGCTTGTTAAACCCGTGCCATACGTCGAAATGTACGAAGGGGCAAAGAAGAACAGAAATGTAAGCATATTGATCGGGGTCATGTTTTTGGCGGTGTCCTTTTTGTTTGTCACCTGGACATCCAACGCGATCACAAGACCGATCAAAAAGCTTGCCCGCAAAATGGACAGGTTTAGCGGAGGGGAATTTAATCTGGAATTGACGGTATCCGGCAGGGATGAAATCGCGTCGCTTTCCCGAAATTTCAACGAGATGGTGAAACGGACCAACGAGCTGATCAACGAGCGCTACAAGTCGAAGCTCGCGGAAAAGAGCGCCATCTTAAAGGCGCTGGAAGCGGAGATCAACCCGCATTTTTTGTACAATGCGCTGCAGGCGATTTCCACCAAGGCGTTGAAAAACGGCATGGACGACATCGCCGGGATGGTGGATTCTCTGGCGATGACGCTGCGATATTGCATCAGCGGGCCTGATATGGTAAAAATCAGCGAAGAGATTGTTCATATCAAGCAATACATGCTTTTGCAACAAGCGCGGTTTGGCGCCAGACTTGCAGTCAGCTATCAGGTGGACGGACAAGTTGGGAATGTGCTCATTCCGAAGCTCGCGATCCAGTCTTTGGTGGAAAATTCGATCAAGCATGCCCTGGAGAAAGTCTCCTATACGACGCATATTTCCATTAGCGCTTTCCCGGACGGCACGAATGCCGTCATTTCGGTGGAGGACAACGGACCGGGCATATCCGAGGAGAAACTTGGGAAAATCATGCGCTCGCTTAAAACAAACTGGGAAGATTGGACGCATGAAAGCATCGGATTAAAAAATTTGCATGACCGTTTAAAACTTATTTTTGGAGATCGGGCAAAGCTCGAAATCCAGTCGGGAGACAGCGGCACGAAAATACGTATCATTATTCCGGCGGAAGGCGGTGGCGAACATGTTCAAAGCGCTGATCATTGACGATGAAGAGCCGTCCCGCGAAGCCATTCAACTGCTGGGGGACTGGAAAAGGCTCGGTGTAACCGAAATCTTCGAGGCCTCAAACGGAAAAGAAGGAATCGAACTGTTGCGCAAGCAGAAATGCGAAATCGTACTGGTCGATATGAAAATGCCAGAAATGGACGGCAGGGAATTTCTGCGGCGGGTGGAAAAGGAACATTTGGAGACGTTGATCATCATCATCAGCGGCTACCGGGATTTTGCCTATGCCCGGCAGGCGATTCAGGCCAAAGCGCATGATTACATCCTTAAGCCGGTGAACCGGCGGGAATTGAACCGGGTGCTGGAAACGGCTGTTCAACAACTGCGTGAAAAAAAGCTGCAGGAAAACGAATCGGTTGCCCGCAACATCGCGTTAAATATGTCTTTGCCGAAAATGAAAGAAAAAATTTATATCTCGTTAATCGAGCGAAGCGTAAAGCAGCTCGGTTCCGATTATCTTCAGTTAATCGGGGCAAACGGGAAAAACAAAAAGTTTAATATCGTGTTGTTTCGCATGATGAACAAACAAAAAGTTTTGGCGGACAAATTCATGGGCGATGTGGAATCGCTCCATTTTGCCGTGAGCAATGTGCTGTGCGAACTCGGAAGCGGCATGCGGACATTCTGCTTCATCAATCCGAAGCAAGCGCGGGAAGTTGTCGCGGTATTGACGTTTGAACTTTTGACAATCGATCAGGTCCGGTTTGCTTCGAAAGACTTCGCGATGCGAGCGGCCAACAAAATGAAACAATTATTCGGCATGGCAACGGCTGCCGGCGTGGGCAACGGATGCGGCGACATCTTCCGGCTTCACGACCCGTACATGTTCGCCGAAAATGCGCTTATGGCCGTCAATCTGCTTGCCGGCAAACATGGCGAAATGCAGGTAAAGCGTACTTTGGAGCCGGAAACAGGCCTGCTGAAAAGCGCTTTGGAGGCGGGAGACTGCGGATACGCGAAAAGCGTGGTTCACAATTTTCTGGGAAAAATCAAGGATACAGGCTATTTCAGTATCGGAGACGCGCTCAACATATTGGATGAGCTCAAGCGCCTTCTTCAGGATACGGCGCAGCAATTCGGTTTGTCGGCCGAGGACTGTCCCCGGGACGTTACGGTGGACTTCAGCAATTTCGCGAACTATGAGGCGCTCATGCTGCGGATGCTGGATGACGGCTGCCGGCGCATCGGCAATGTCGCATCCGCGGGCAGCCGCTTCAGTGTACATGAAATCAAAGCGTACATTGATAATTTTTATTTTCGGGATATTAAAATCTCCATGTTTACAAAAAAATATCACCTGAGCAGAGAATATTTGATGAAACTGTTCAAACAGGAATTCGGCCTCGGCATCCATGAATACGTGCAAAAAATCAGAATGGAAAAGGCCGCGGAGCTGCTGGAAAATCCCGAGCTGAAAATTCACAACATCGCGGGCATGTTGGGTTACAAAGATAACAATTATTTCAGCAAAGCGTTCAAAAATTATTATTCCGTATCTCCTACCGAATACCGGCAGAAGCATGGGCAAATCCACTTTTTTACCCCAAATTGATTACATAAATACATTTTTCTTGGAACGCCATGTTACTAACATGTATGGTGAATTTAAAATGTCGATTGGGGGCGTTGCAAGTTGAAGAAAATCATGATTTTCTCAGTCGTGGCCGTGCTTTTGTTCAGTATGTTGTCCGCTTGCGGCGGCAGCAAAAATGAAGACGCCGGCGACACAAATCAAAAGGCGCAGGAAGGCGCTGCCGAAAAACCGGTGACGATCAATATGTTCACGAACATGCCGGAATACACGGATGCGTTCCACGCTTATATTGAAGAATACAAGAAAGTGAAGCCCAACGTGACGATCAATCTGGAAATCATGCAGGCAGATTATCCCACGGTATTGAAATCGAAGATCGCCTCGGGCAATATTCCGGATGTATTTACTTCGACGGCGGGCGGGGAAATCGCCCAGTACGCGGAATACAGCGCCGATCTGACCAACGAGCCGTTGGCGGCGGCCATGACCGATTCCGTGCGCAACAATATGTCGTTGGACGGCAAAGTTTTGGGCCTTCCCGTTAAGGGCAACGTATTTGCCTTGCTTTATAACAAAAAGCTGTTTGCCGAAGCGGGCATCTCCGCTCCACCGAAAACGTTCGCCGAGTTGAACGATGACATCGCCAAGCTGGAGGCAAAAGGAATCAAGCCGTTTACCAATGCCTATAAGGAATGGTGGGTGTTCAAACACATCTTCCAGCATTTTATTGATGCCAGCACCGACAACCCGCAGCAGTTGGTAAACGACTTTATCGCCGGCAAAACGCATTTCAGCGATCATCCCGAACTGTTGAAATTTTTTGATTTTATCGACACAACGGTAGCCCACGGAATGGATAAACCGCTGGAAAGAGACCTGAATGCCGAGATCGCCGATTTTGCCACGGGCAAAGCGGCAATGATGACAGGCCAAGGCGCATGGGTTGAGGAGGGAATTCTGAAAATCGACCCGAACTTCCAAATCGGCGTTGCCGGGTATCCTGTCGGGGATGATGCTAACAAGGCGATGATTATCACCGGCGCGGACCAGGCAATCAGAATCAACAAAGATTCCCCGGTGGCCAAAGAGGCGATTGACTTCTTTAACTGGCTGTACACATCGGATTACGGTAAAAAATGGTTCTCACAGGTAGCTAAAGTTATTCCGCCGATCAAGGATGCGCCGATGCCGGATTTGCAAATACCGAAAGCGATGAACGAGATTTTGCAAACCGAGCCGTCCGGCGATTTGGCGATCAATTATTCGCTCGACAGCTTCCATCAAAAATTCGGCGAAATTATACAGGCCTATATCGGCAAAGTAAAAACACGCGAACAGGCCATTGACGAAATCGAAAAGGCCTGGGTACAATTGGGGGCAGCAAAATAAAACGGGAGTGGAACAATTATGCGGCAAAAAAGCATTCCCGGCACCGATTTATCCTGCTCTATGTTAAGCCTCGGCAGCGTATTTTTCGGCAGTACGATCAGTGAAGAAGATTCGTTTCGCCTCATGGATATGTATGTGGAGCGTGGCGGCAATATGGTCGATACGGCGCAGGTGTATGCGAATTGGTTGCTAGTTGCAACGAGCGCAAGCGAAAAAACGATCGGTCGCTGGATGAAAGCGCGGAAGAACCGGCACCGGCTTGTCGTTACGACCAAGGGAGCGCATCCTGATCCGGCAACGATGCACATCTCCCGCATGTCGCCGCGGGAACTGGCGGCGGATTTGGACGGAAGCCTCATGCGGCTAGGGGTCGACTGCATCGACCTGTATTGGCTGCATCGGGATGATCCGAACATCGCCGCGGGAGAAATATTGGAGACATTGAACGGGTTCGTTAAAGCCGGGAAGATCCGCTATTTCGGCTGTTCCAATTGGACTATCGCCCGCATCGACGAAGCGCAGCGATATGCCAAAGAGAAAGGAATCCAGGGTTTTGCCGCGAATCAGATGATGTGGAGTTTGGCTTATGTCGAGCGCGCAAGTTTAAGCGACCCGACGCTGGTGCCGATGGATGCGGACATGAAGAACTATCACGCGGAAACCGGGTTGGCGGCGATACCGTACACTTCCCAGGCGGAAGGGCTGTTCACCAAGTGGGAATCGGGCCTTTATACTTTTGACGATAGCCGGATCAAGCCTTACTTCCGGTCAGCCGAAAATGTCCGCCGGTTCTACAGGGCGCGCGAACTTGCCGCCGAACTTTCGCTTACCGTATCGCAGGTTGTGCTGGCTTATCTTGTTTCGCAGCCTTTTACGACCATTCCGATCATCGGTTGCCGCACACCCGAAATGCTGATTGACAGTCTGGCGGCGGCTGACGTCGTATTAACGCCCGAGCAGCTCGCGTTTCTGGAAAGCTGATTGGTCGGTTTGCCGGGTTGCAGCCTTTAAACCCGGCCTGCAGCCTGTAACGGTTAAACCATGGCCTGCAGTCTGTAACGGTCGTAGGAGAGCTTATTTCGCGCAAATTGCCCGCTTTGCGATTCTAACGGACGTGAGCGCGCCTATTCCGGCATTTTTCCGGATTTTCGAACCTTGAAACGACAAATAGCGTCAGCGGCGTCCGTTACAATTTCAAAACTGCCTTTTTTCGGCAAATAGCCTCTGCTGCGTCCGTTAGCGGTGTGCAGTGAGGATCATGTCCGCGCTGTGCAGAGGGGTAATCCCCCTGTTTTTGCGTTGGGCGGGGAGGGTCGCGCAGAAAGGCGTTCCACCTATTTAGGCGGTGTGCAGAGAGGTTTAACGTTTGTGAATGAAGCGCAGATTTGCGCTTTATTTTGGTGGAAGAACAATCGGAACGAAGCAAAAGGGGGAATGGGCAGCGATCAAAGCCCGATAATCAAAGCCCGATGCCCATCCTCCCTACACGCGCAACCCCTAAGCGGGGTCTTTTTTTATAATGGCGACGGTGCAGCGGGAAATGCAAATCAACTTGCCTGCCGCGTCGGTAATTTGAATATTCCACACCATTGTTCTCCTGCCTTTATGCAAAGGGG
>DASVDB010000151.1 GCA_036381315.1 Bacilli bacterium
GGATGGGCACTTTTTCCCGCGCATTGATTAAGGGCGACACTAGCGCAGTCGGAATCATTTCCTTGTGATAATTAAGCGCGGCAAAGTAGAAGGAAGGCGCCATAACGCTTAGTAAAAGGCCGATAAAGCGCAACATGCGGATGATTGACGTATAGAATGGGCGGCTGCTGTAATCTTCGGAACTTTGAATCGCTTCGAAAAACAGATGCGGCACATACAAGGCTACGGGGGTGCCGTCGGTCAAAATGGCGACGCGGCCTTCCATCAAAAGCGCCGAGACCTTGTCGGGCTTTTGCGTATTGCCGATTGTCGGAAAAATTGTACTGGGATGGTCCTCGATAAATTGTTCGATTTGTCCGGAATAATCGATGGAGTCAATGTCGATCGCCAGCAATCGGGACTTTACTTTTGCCACGATTTCCGGCTGGGCGATATCTTTAATATACGCGATAACTGTTTTTGTTCGGCTGTATGTGCCAATCGTCACTTCTTCCAGTTGCAGGGCGGGATGCGGCAGTCTTTGCCGCAGCAGCGCAATATTGATTAGCAGATTTTCCACAAATCCGCTGCGCGGCCCCTTAACGGCAATTTCGGATTGGGGCTCATCAATGGACCGGTGATAGGATTTCTGGGTGTTGATCAAAAAAGCCGTCTTGCACCCGTTCATGAGCAAAAGCGAGTTTCCCCTAAGCACGGAAAGAACGGCTTCCTGCAGTTCAGACACTTCCCGGATGTTTTTGCTGTGAATTTTTTGCCGCACATCGTTTGCCGTCAACGTGCGAAACGGCGCAAACTGGCTGGAGAGCGGCTCAAGAATCGCTTGCGCAATCATCTTTTCATCGCTCAGGCTGCTGATAAAAATGAGGAGGCAATCAATAGCGCCGCGATTTTCGTTTATGGCGATGGAAAAACGGCGAAACGTCGCGTCCGTCGAATGGCCGAGCAGCTCTTTGCAGGCCGATTCGTTATCCGAAAGCTTCGCGGATATCGGATATGTATGACCGGCGTCCTTACTTGGCACATGCTTCACCCCCGCGTTCGGTTATATTTTTTATCGTTTTTGGCATTCCTATACAATTAGTCCGTGAAAGCGATTGCAAAAATTGACAATACTAGACGAAAAAATTTATCGGGATCGGAACAGAAACTGACAAACATAGCAAAATGAATCCAGTATAATTCCAATTGTGTTGATTTTGCGAGAAAAGAGGAGCGGGAATGGGCGGCGAGCAAAAAATACGGCTGGATATTCGCGTGATAGCAAGGCAATTGGGCATTTCGGAAACGAATTTGACCGAGTGGATGAGAGCGCATAAAGGCGAAAGCGCTCCTAAAGATACGGCGTTGCGGGGGGAAGCGGGCGATCTATAAATTCATCATCCGTTCGGCTCTGACGAAAGCAATGAAACGTTTGGCTTCTTCCTTGGACAATTCTTTGCCATCGATCGTAAAGGTGAATTTTTGCAGTATTTCCTCGTCGGAAAGCTCGAGTTGATCGGCAAAATCGCGAATATTTTGCTCAAGAACGGAGTTGGGCGCATTCGTTCGGCCAATGAGAAAGTCGACGGAAACGGAAAAAACGTCGGCAAGTTTTGTCAACGTGGCAAAGTCGGGTTCCCGCCTGCCTTTTTCGTAATGCGACAGAGCGGCTCGAGAAATCCCCAGTTTTTTGGCCAGTTCTTCCTGAGTCCATTTATTTTTGTCCCGTAATGTAGCAATTCGCCTTCCATAATTCATGTTATTTTCCTTCTTTACGCCTTTTTAATACAATAATAAAGGTTTTTTTGTATTTTTCATAGCCTGAAATCGAATTTTAGAATCATTCAAAAAAACCCTTGACATGATACGAAATGTATCATAAAGTAGACAGTGTTTGGGGATACAAAATGTATCAAATTCCGCAGTTGCATTTCACATTGCGCCGGGGGTATCGAATGATCGGCATGCGGCAACATTTGACGCGCCAAAGGAGGAAATTTGTCCGGATTAAAGCTGGCAGCTTGCTTGCGGAAGTGCAAATTCTGCGGGTGGCAAATATTGGCGTCGAGTCGGGAAAAAAGAAAGTCGCCATTGTGGATATAAGTCCGGGGGGGCTGCGTTTCCTGACGGATTTGCTATTCCCGTTGCACGCGGGCATTGCGTTGGGCTTCGATATCCCGTTTCTGAAGCTGAATTTTCGTTTGGCCGGCGTACCGGTGTGGTCAAGGCTCACGGAAAACGTTCGCGAGTACGGCGTATGTTTTGTGCTGACCGGAAGCCAGCAAATCGAGTTGAATCGCCGCATCAACCACTGGATGGAATCCTTGCTGCCGCGGCAGTTGGAAATCCTGCAATTGTACCGGGGAATCGCGGCGGAATATGAAGCTCGTTTCCTGGGCGGCCGGTTTGATCGAAGAATTTAGTATTTTGCAGTCCGATTCCAGAAAACTAACGGAGGTTCACGCATGAGGCGAGTTCGAAAAGCAATTATCCCCGCGGCAGGTCTCGGTACAAGGTTTTTACCGGCGACAAAGGCGATGCCGAAGGAAATGCTGCCGATCATCGACAAACCGACGATCCAGTACATTGTGGAAGAAGCGATCGAAGCGGGGATCGAAGACATTATCATCGTTACGGGAAAAGGAAAACGGGCCATCGAAGACCATTTCGACAGCGCGTTCGAATTGGAATACAGCCTGGAGCGAAAAGGCAAGCTGGAGCTTCTCGAAGAAGTGCGCAAAGCGGCGAATGTCGAGATTCATTACATACGCCAGAAGGAGCCGAAAGGATTGGGGCATGCGATTTGGTGCGCCCGGAGATTTATCGGCGCCGAACCGTTCGCGGTGCTGCTTGGCGACGATATCGTCGATTCGGAAGTTCCGTGCATACGCCAGCTGATGGATCAATTTGCGGAAACGGAGTCGTCGGTCATTGGCGTCCAAACTGTGAAAGAGAGTCAAACAGACCGCTACGGGATTATTGAGCCCTTGAAACAGCGCGGTCGGTTGGTCGAAGTCGCCTCGTTTGTCGAAAAGCCGCCAATCGGCCAAGCTCCGTCAAATTTGGCCATAATCGGCCGTTACGTGCTGACCCCGGATATTTTCGAATTTCTGGATCTGCAAGAGATCGGCGCCGGCGGGGAAATTCAGTTAACCGACGCCATTCAAAAATTGAATCGGCGGAGTCGCGTTTACGCGTATCAATTTGAAGGAGTCCGCTACGACGTGGGGGAAAAACTCGGCTTCATTTTAACCACGCTGGAGTTCGCCTTGAAGAACGAGGATTTGCGCTATCCGCTGGTCCAGGCGTTGGAGGAATTGCTGAGCATGGAACGGGTTATGAAATGGATCGGTTGAATCAGTCCGCCATTTGAAGGAGGCGCGCACGAATTGAAACTTGTATTGTTATCCGGCGGTTCGGGAAAACGGCTCTGGCCGCTATCCAACGATTCGCGCTCCAAGCAATTTTTGCAAGTGTTGAGGAATGAATCCGGAGACATGGAGTCGATGGTGCAGCGGGTTTGGCGGCAATTGCGAAAAT
Source organism: Bacilli bacterium (assembly GCA_036381315.1). NCBI lineage: Bacteria > Bacillati > Bacillota > Bacilli > Bacilli bacterium. The sequence continues at coordinate 3,520 of DASVDB010000151.1, forward strand.
GCGGACTGCAGCGGCACGCCGTAATCGCTACCGGCAAAGGGCAGGTTGACATGATTCGCGGCCAGTTGGGCGGCGCAGCCCCGCTTGTGGTCGAGCCGGAGCGCCGCGACACGTTTCCGGCAATTGCTTTGGCGGCGGCATATTTGTACTCGATAGCCGGTGTAAGCTTGCAGGAGACGGTAGTTGTGTTGCCGGTCGATCCGTATGTGGAGGATGCGTTTTTTCTCATGCTGCATGCGCTCGACGAGGCTTTACGGCACAGCAAGGCGGATCTTGCCTTAATCGGCGTAAAGCCGACCCATCCCGCGGAGAAATACGGGTATATTATCCCGAAAAAAGTGAAAAGCGGCGCGGGAACTGCGGGGTATTTGCCGATCCGCATGTTTAAGGAAAAGCCGGATTGCCGGCTGGCTGCGAAACTGATTGCGCAAGGGGCATTATGGAATTGCGGCGTATTTGCTTTTCGGCTTGCGTTTTTGATCAATCATCTGGAACGGCGAGGGATTCCGCTGTCCTTCGAAGCGCTGGCCCGCAAATACGATGCGCTGCCGAAAAACAGTTTTGATTATGAGATCGTGGAAAAAACCGCCGCGCGGATCGTCATTCCGTATGCGGGAACCTGGAAAGATCTTGGCACCTGGAACACGCTGACGGAGGAAATGGAAACCCGCGCGCTTGGCAATGCATGGATCGGCGAAGCGGCGGATAATTCCCATGTCGTCAATGAACTGGGCATTCCCGTGGCCTTGATCGGCATTCGCAATGCGGTGGTCGCCGCAAGCCACGACGGGATTTTGGTCGCCGATAAGGCCTACAGCCATCAGATCAAGACGCTGCTCGGGCATTTCGACCAACGCCCCGTGTACGCGGAATGGATGTGGGGTTCCCGCAAAGTGCTGGATGTGCGCAAATGCGCCGACGGCAGCGAAATGCAAGTGGAACTTGTCAGTGTCAATGCGGGTTGTCGTTTCGGCGACCATGTTCGTCTCAAATACCATGAGACCTGGACGATTTTATCCGGCGAGGGCACGATCATGCTGGACGAGTCCGAATTTCGCGTTAAGCCTGGAGATACATTCTGTATCAAAGCGGGAGTGCGTCATGCGCTGCGGGCGGATACCAGGCTGGAATTAATCGTTGTGCAGCATGGCAACGAATCGGATCGGAACAACCTGGTGGAGCTTATGGATGAATGCCTTTAGGAGGAACGCGATGCGGAGGTGGCTGATTGCCGCTTGGTTTGCCGGCGTATTGGGCATAATCCTGATTTTCGCCGCGATTTTCTATTATTATTTTACGTTGTTACATACGGCTTGAATCGTACGAGGTCTGTGCAATTTTTTACGAAAGGCAGATGTTTGATGATTTTAATAGACGAGCATTTTGTCTATTGCCTGACCTGCAAGCGGACGGTCGCCCGCGAGGAGGCGCAAAACGTATTCCAGACCGGCTTTTATTCGGCTAAATTCAGGCTCGGATTATGCAAGTCGTGCCAGCCGGAAACCGGCGGCGCCCACATGCCGGTGCGGAATGCCGCGGCCGGATCAAATTAGCCTGTTTTGTTGCAAACGGTTTCTGATCGCATCGGCATTTATATCGTCCATTTGATGCGGGCCGTACCTGGCTTGATCGTATAAATCGGCCAGTTCGCCCAGCATGTTGCCGTCGCGCGCAGGATCCGCCAGGTTTTCCTCCACTAATTTTCTCACCGCCACATGGGGCGTGAACGATTCCTTATGGTGAAATCCGTTGGCGATGGCATGCAGAATTAATTCTTTGTATAAAAAGCGTATTTTTTCCCGCGTTGTCGCCGCGTCGCGCCACAATTCCCGCATTTTCCCGCGCCTTAGCAAACGGGGGCGAGCGGGAGAGCGGGATTTTCGTTTGTTTTCCTTGCGCAGCAAGGATATTTTTTCATCCGTGTAACTTGCATCTTCTTCCCGCGACGCAAGCTTAGCTTTTAGAAAATGAAGAAACCGCAGCACAAGCGGCCGAATTGCCCGGGCAAGCTTAACGAGCAAAAACAGCATGGCGGCGCCCGCCGCCGCCATCGCGACGATGCTGATGATTTGCATAAGCAGGCTTTCTTTTCCGGCGCCCTGTGCCGGCGGCAGCGTTGGCGGCGCGATTTCCCGGGGAGCATCGCGGCTTGGAGCCGTTTGCAACAATGCGGTGACAAACAGCAGAACATGCCCGACGCCGGCAACGATCCAGCGCAAGATACGACCAAGTTGGGCATGGCTTGCGGCAACGGCGGCGGCGATTAGAAACAGTGCGGTAAATCCGGCGTTTTTCCGGAATATGTCCGGCCGCACGGCGGAGTTGCGGTTTCCGGACAGCGACGCATGGGCGATTTCCCGCCTGTTCATGAACAGCACGCAAATGATGAACGCCGCCGCCCCCAAGCCGTTGATCAGCGCATGATACGGCCGCATTAGCGGCACAAACGCGTAAACGATGGCCGCCACGAACAGCTGCGCCATACCGGCAATGATCATGGCGTCGGGAAAAAACCGGGGCCAATCGAGCGCATACCGGCGCAGTTCACGATAGAATATGAACGAGCCGATAAGCGCCGCCGCGATACAAGGCAGCCAAAGCGGAAAAAGGAGGAACGCGGCCGCCCCGCCTACCGCCGCGGCAACCGCCAAACGCATCAAGACGTTCTTCGGTTTCCATGCGGCGCGCAGCGCCAAAGCGAGCGGCACGGACAATGCCGTCAGCGCCAAAAACAAACCGACGGGCAAATAAGGTTGAAAAAGGAGCGCGCAGGCGAACAAGAGCGGGAAATATATGAATTGTTCCAGCCAGCCCTGCAGCGTTTTAAGCGCAATCGCGACAACCTCCGCTTTAAGCGTTTCCCGCATCGGTGTCCCTCCCTCCGCTCTCATGCTCGCCAAGCAGCATGACTTCAACCGCATTGCCCAGTTGTTTCAGGGCGCGAATCTGATCGGCGCTTGCTTCGTTCAAATAAGTGGTCATGAACAGGATGTCGGTTTGGGTAGTGCCGCGCTCCCGTTCCTGTTGCAACAGCGTCTCGATCGAACAGCTGCGCACGGTGTCAAGACGCGCGAATGTTTTATGCAAGCGCTCCATATGCGCGTTCCCCGTGCCGGCTTCAATGCGGACAGGCATGCCGGGCGCGGCGGTGTCTTGCCCGTTGCAAACGAAGCCGGTAGCCAACCCCTGGCTGACCGTAAAATGGGCGATGGAAGCGGCATACATTATTCCGCGCTCGATTCGCTCGGGATCAAGCGGCGTTGTTTTTGCTTGCCATTCGGCGTCGACATTCAGATAAAGCAAAAGCCGATGGTCGGCTGTGAAGTCCAGTTGGCGAACGTGCGGCACGTTTGTGCGGGCGAAAGATTTCCAATGCATCATCCGCAACGGATCGCCGCTTTGGTATTCGCGCACGCCCGCGGTTAAAAACGGATCCGGCGCAACAAAACGGCGGGCAAGCACCTCGCCCAGCCAGCTGTGGGAAGGCAGCGGAATTTGCGCAAGCGGCAGAAGCTGCGGATAAACGAACAATTCCGCATCCAGAGGGATCGTTCTGGATTGCCGGCTTAACCCGAACAAATCGCCCACGGTAAGCGATACGGTGGCAAGCCGGTAAACGCCGCGCCGCAAACAGACAATCCGGTGGCGGCGGCGAATCATCGTAAACGGCATTAGCGTGAACAGACTACGGTGATTTTGCCAGATTAAGCCGCGGTTAATATGCAGATTCTCCTGTTTGCCAAACCGCAAATGCGCCGAAATGGAAGCCTCGAGCCTAATCCATGGGACCGGCAGCCATTTGTTGTTTGCGATTTCTTCCACCATTTCGGTTTCGTCTCCGGCGAACACGGCGCGGTCGGCAAACGTGCGGGTATACCGGACGCGCTTTAAACCGAACAGGTGAAAAATGAAAGATTGTAACGCCGTGAAAATAAAGGCGAAGAAAATAAACGATTCCAGCCGCATATCCGTTACCTGTCCGCCGCAATTTGTTCCGTGGGAACGGGGATGCTGTCGATGATCTGGCGCAGCGCGTTTTCCGCCGCGCCGTCTTTTAAGCGGATTTCCGGTTTTAACACCAACCGGTGTGCGAGCACCGGTTCCGCCATCGCGACGATATCGTCCGGCGTCACAAATTCCCGCCCTTTCAATGCGGCAAATATTTGCGCCGCTTTCAACAACGCCTGGCTGCCGCGCGGACTTACGCCCAGCACGATATCGCGGTGGCTCCTTGTTTTTTCGGCAATTGTGAGCAAGTAACGAAGCAGATCGTCGCTCACAAAAATCCTGGCAACTTCCGCCTGGGCGCGGATGATGTCGGTTGCGTGCAGCGCCGGCGCGATTTCGGCAAACGGGTTTTTCTCCTTGAAGCGTTTTAACATCGTCAGGCTTTCCTCGGTAGACGGGTAGCCCATCCTGATTTTAAGCAAAAATCGGTCAAGCTGCGCTTCCGGCAGCGGGAAAGTTCCGTGGCTCTCCACCGGGTTTTGCGTGGCAATGACAAAAAAGGGCTGCTTAAGCGGAAAGGTTTCGCCGTCGATGGTTATTTGCCGTTCTTCCATACATTCGAGCAATACGGATTGAGTCCGCGGCGTCGCGCGATTGATTTCGTCCGCCAATAAAATTTGCGTGAACACCGGGCCCGGCCGAAAAGAAAATTCGCCGGTTTTCGGGTTGTAGGCGTGGATGCCGCCGATATCGGAGGGCAAAAGATCGGGCGTGAACTGGATTCTTTTAAATGAGCAGTCAAGCGATTTGGCCAACGTTTTCGCGAGCAGCGTTTTGCCTGTGCCGGGCACATCTTCCAACAGCGCGTGTCCGGAAGCAAACAACGCCACAAGTAAGCAGTCGATCGCCTGTTCCTTGCCGACAATGACACGCGAAATATTGTCTTTGATGCGCTTTGCCGCCTCATAAATATATGTTGCGTCCATTTCAACCAACCTTTCCGGGTGAAGCGTGGGCTTATTGCAAAAAAGGTGTTTGAGGCTCCCCCCAAACACCGGTAATCGTCACGGTTCCTGGCTTACATCATTGCCGCGGTATTGTTGTAACTGCCTGAAAGATTGTTTTGCACGTGCTTTTCTTTGTCGAGATGTTCAACCGAAGACGATGCCTTGGCTTCCATTTTGCTGGCGCCCTGAAAGACGCCGCCTTCTTCGATGATGAGCGAGTGGGCCGAAGCGTTGCCGATTAAACTGCCTGATGCTGTGATATGCAGCGCCTCTTTGGTGGTGACATTGCCGTTGACCGAACCTGCGATCGTTACGCTTCTGGCTTGAATATTGGATCTGGCGACGCCGTTTTCGCCGATAATGACGTCGCCCAAACATTCGATATCCCCAATAATCTGCCCTTCGATCCGCAAACTTGCCTGCGATTTGATTTTCCCTTCGAAAACGGTGCCGGAGCCGATCACCGTATCCGTCGAATTCGGATCGATAACCGGATTTTTTTTCTTGAACATGAACGGTTCATTCCTTTCCAGGCGGGTGTGTATACGGGAGCGGATTTACAATGACGCCGTTTTTAAATACCGTGTAGTGCAAATGCGGTCCTGTGCTCCTCCCGGTGGAGCCGAGGCGTCCGATGGTTGCCCCTTTCTTCACCTTTTGGCCTGCCTTGACCAGTATTTTGTTCAGATGCTGATATCTTGTCTTTATACCGTTTTCGTGCTTCACGACAATATACCGGCCCAAATAGGAATCGTACCCCGTATAATCCACAACCCCATCGGCCGTTACGTAGACGGGGTCGTTGAGATTGCCGCCGATATCAATCCCGTCGTGGACGCCCCATCTGCCGGTAAACGGATCTTCCCTGTAGCCGTATCCCGAAGTGATTTCGCGCGATACCGTCGGCCACATGGACGGCGTAACTTTCAGCAGATATTCGTAGGCTTGTATTTGTTTTTTCGCGTCGGTAAAGCTGGACATCAAATGGTCCATGTTGGCGCTCAACGTCTGCAAATCAAGGTGGGTGCTGGCGATCAATTTTTGCATTTCGTCCTCGTCAAGCTGCTCGGTCAGCCCGCCTTTGCCCCCGCTCGATTGTTCGTTATTCGCAGAGGCGATTTTCACCGGCAATTGCTTTTCCTTGTCCATATCAATCTTGGCGATTGCCTTGATCTCTTCTTCGAGCTTGTTCAGTTCCGCCATCTTCGCTTTCATTTTCTCGGTCTGCTGCGACAATTCGATCAAATCGCTTTGCAGTTTGCCGATCGTGTCGTCTTTCGTGCTGATCGTTTCATTGTAAATGGTTTTATTTTTTTCCAATTCCGCTGTGAGCAGAAGTTTTGCTTTTGCGTTATGCATCGCAATGAAGTATATGGACAATGAAAGCGCGATCATCGCGATGATCAGCGCCGCCACGAGATAAAGCGCGAAGTTGGTGAAGCGAAAACGCATGACCGAGCGGCTTGCGTCCGGAATCACCATAAACGTAAACCGCCGCGGTTTCAATTTTTTCAGACTCCAATTGATTCTCATAAGTCCCCCTCTATCTATCGTCCAATGCAGGTTGGCACTTTATGGGAATTGATCTGGAAATATAACGTATATTTATAATTCGCCGCGTTTTGGCAAATACCTTCAAGCAAAAAAGAAAAAATTGCGACTTATGCTCGCTTTTTTGCAGAGGGCAAGATGAAAACTTTTCCGCTCAATATTGACAATGATAATCATTATCATTTATGATCCAAGTAGAAAACGTTCAATTGACCTTTTGCGGAAGGGATTGTCAAAGATGGACAATACAAAAATTGCGAGCATGCCGGGCCATTGGCTGCTGGCGAAATTGGGAAAGCGGGTGCTAAGACCCGGAGGGATTGAACTGACGAAACGAATGTTGAACGGCTTGAACATCACCAATCAGGATCATGTCGTGGAATTCGCGCCCGGCATGGGGATTACGGCAAGGATGACGTTGGACCGCAATCCGCTAACATACACGGCGATTGAACGGGATGAACAAGCGGCCAGGCGGGTTTCCGGGTTGCTTAATGGGGATTCCCGCAAATGCGTGTTTGCCGATGCCGCGAAAACCGGCCTTCCTGATCAATCGGCAACCGTATTATACGGGGAAGCAATGCTGACGATGCAGTCGCCCCGATTAAAAAAGGAAATAATCCGCGAAGCGTACAGGGTGCTGCAACAGGGCGGCAAATACGGTGTTCATGAATTGTGTCTCATGCCCGACCGGATCGAGCCGGAACTGAAAAAGAAAATTTGCCGCGAGTTATCGGAATCGATTCGTGTCAACGCGGCGCCGCTGACGATTGAAGAATGGCAACAGGTGTTTGCAGAACAGGGCTTTACCGTTGTTGCCACATTCACCGCACCGATGCATTTGCTTAAATTCAAACGCATGATCGAAGATGAGGGGTGGCTGCGCGTGCTTAGGATATCCTTTAACCTGATCCGCAGCCGCGCCGCATACAAAAGGGTCCTCGGCATGATGAGGGTATTCAACAAATATAAAGGCCAACTTGGCGCCGTCAGCTTTATTTTGCAGAAAAAATAGCGGAAATGATGATCAATTGGGAAACCGTATATACCCCGAAAAAACGGGTTGAGAGCGCAAATCCAGGTGCTTGCGCTTTTAATCCGTTTTTGCTTGTTTTAAAAAGATACAGCATTCCGTGTGAAGCAAACCGGCCCCTGTAAAACCCTATAAAGGCAAAAATGCCGATATAGCGCCCCATGCGAGGTGAGTCGGCCCTTATAACGGCAAAAATGTCGGTATATCGTTGGTATATCGCCCCACGCATGCGGGAAATCCTCCGGTATAAAAGAAGGAAAAACCGTTTATCTGATCTTATGTCGGAAAAACTCCCGTATAAATTCGCCGTTTTTCAGCTATTAGCGGTTTCCGGAGAATTATGCGGGAGGTTTTCCTGCTTAATTTCATTTTTGCGTAAAATTGCCGAAAATAACGGGAGGTTTTCCCGCATAAGGTTGAGGCGCACCCATTCATCCGGTTACCGATAGCGGATCGGACGCAACGCGAAAGCAATAATTTTGCAATCTGGCGCGGCATAAGGAGGAATTTGTAAAACAAAGTCGAATCCAGATAGTAATATAATTGTATGCAGCCAATTTTTAACGTTTGTTTGTACATTGGGAAGGGGAGTTGATTTGTGAAATTAGCGGGTATCGATGTAGGGAACGACAGCGTGAAAGTATACAGCGACGGCATGTCTCAACCGGTGATTATACCGAATATTATTGCGCCCGGATTTGAACGAGTGGTTTTGCAAGAAGAGGACTCGCCGATTAAAGCTTTGGATGTGGTCATCCATAGCCCGGCGCTTTCCCGGAACAATATGCGGTATTTTGTCGGCCAGCTGGCTGTGGAGAACGAAGACAATTTTGAATTGGAAGAATCGGACAACAAGGCCGAGTCCGACCAGTCGCTGATTGTCGCGCTTACGGCGCTCGCATACAGCGGTTTGGCGGGTCAATCCGCGTACGGAAATGTTGATGAACTGGAATTTATTTTGGGCACCGGGCTGCCGGTACGCACATACGCCAACTTCCATAAAAAGTTTGAGGAAAGATTGGTCGGCGAGCACGAGATTACGTTTTTGTCGACGCCAAATTTGCGCAACCGGAAAGTCAAGCTCGTCATTCGCAGCGCGATGGTATCCATCGAAGGCGCGGCGGCTATTTACAATTTGGCGACGGACAACAACCTGCAGCCGAAAGACGAGGAACTCTATTACGGATGCATCGGCGTTTGTGAAATCGGCGCTTTGACAACGGATTTTCCGGTGGTAAAAAGGCTGGCCATCGACAACCAGTTCAGTTACGGGGAGCAGTTTGGCCTGGCGGATTACCTCGACGGCATCATTCGCGAAGTGGAAGACAATTTCAACTATTCGTTCCCGAGCAGGGCAAAGCTGGTGCAAAGAATTAAGGCGCGTGATTTTTCCGTCCAGCTGATCGGTGAAGGCAAGGCTGATATCAAGCCGATCGTCGATACCTATTTTTCGCGGGCGGCAATGAAAATCGTCGATTTCATTAAAAAGCGGTGGAAAAAGTACCCGGACATTCAATGCTTCTATGTCATCGGCGGCGGCGCCACGGCGCTCAAACCATATATTCTGGAAGCCGCCGGACCGATCAGGCTGCGCTTTGTCGAGGACAGTGAGCTGCAAAATGTGTACGGATACTATAAAGTCGCCAAGTTCCGCTTGAATCAGATGCAAAACGCGAACGGAACGGAATAACGCGGCACAGCGGCGACCGCGGTCATTAGTGGCCCCTTACCGAGGCGACTTCCATATAGGTTGTCCAAGCGGCCAAAATCCAGGCTGCGAGATATACGGCGCCGCTTGTGCTGCCGATGAACGCCCAATCTTTGCCGAGCCAGTTGCCGATTATGACTGCGGCGGCGGCAAGAGCCAGGGAAAGATGCGTCAGGCGCATCCACCTTTTGGTTGAGAACCGCTTATGCGATACGCCACCCGAATCGTCCGGCGCCTGATCGGGGAGATGGCGCGTGGGCGGGCGCCGTTTTCCGGCAATGAGAAGCATTAGGATTAACGGAATTTGCAGTCCCAAAGCAATCACGACCGCGCTGTAATTGGCGAAAGCGAACAATTCGTTGGCGCCGGAAAAGGCCGGTATCGTTGAAACAAGCAGAAACCATGCGGCCGCTTTGTTAAGCGGCTGGTAGTCTTTTTTGGGAGTAAAGCCGGCTAAACCGTGCAAAAAAGCCAGGTAAAAGCAAATAATTTTCAGCGTATAGATCGGTATCCAGATGCTGAACACAAAGATGTCCAACCGGTCGAGAAAATCGGTGATATGGATTTGTTGAATCAGCGCGAAATTCGGATATATCGTCTTTGCGGCGATACCGCTTCCGAGTATGGCGATGTTCATCGCGGCCAAAAAGGTGAGAAACAGCCCGGATAGGGCGATTCCGTGGCGCAGGGAAGCGGACAGCTTTTTCGGAACGTTCAGCGTGTGCAAGAAAGCGCCGACCACAAAAACATCCGCATACCATCCGGCGGTGATGAAATTGGCATTGGCCAAAGAACGCGGACTGATGGTCAAAACCGGCTCCAAAAGCGTAAAATCCATTTCATTCAGCAAGAAGAACGGCAATAAAATCAACAAAGAGATAAACAACGGGAAAATGAGGTCGACTACCCGCGCCGGCACTTCGATGCTCGAATTGCCATATTGCATCAGGATCGCGATAAAAATAAGCAAAATCATTTCAACCGGCGTGTTGGGCAACAGCGTCGAGCGGATGATCTGATACAACCCGGTTAAATCGCGGGCCAAAATCAGCCAAATGTAAAACAGGATCAGGCCATTGGCGACGCCGCCTATTCGGTTGCCGAAAAGGTCGTTGAAGATGGCAAAGATGTTTTTGCCGGGAAACCGACGGGCCAAAAATACAAAGACCGCCGCCACAAAAAAACTGTACGCCGCGGGCAGCAATTGGGAGAACCACGCGTCGGACCGCGCAACGCCGTATAAGGAATGGGGGAGGCTGATGATGCCCCCGCCGATTAAAATCGTCCCGACAATCCAGGCCATTTGCCGATGGTTCAACTTCTGGTGCGAATCCAAGCTTGCCACTCCTTTCAAATGCCCAGCAGCGATTTTACAAACGGGCTGACATAGTTGGAAAAGAATACGGTTGGCATGGGAAGATCCATGCGCATGATCTGCGGAATCAATAGCCCGGCGACGAGCGCGTACAACACGACGTTGCCGTAAATAACGGCCCTCCCCGCACTTCGCCAATGTTTGCTATCCAGCAATATGGAGGCAATGATGCCGCAGATTACGATGCCGACAAAGATGCCGTTCATGTTGGCCGCTCCTTTTCCGCGATGTTGTTGGTGACCAGACCGACGCTGCGGATCTTGACCGCCGCGCTGACCGACAATGTCGTTTGGGCGAACGCTTCGTCCCATTTTGGCGCCAAATTTTCCTGCCAGATGCGCGGGTATTTGCGCGATATTCTTTGCCCGATAGCCGCGCTGTCGACTTTTTCCCGGATCATTTCGGAAAATGCGGTTTCAATATTTTTGCGAATCATCTTCGCAAAGTCCCTCTCCAGGCTTTGGATGCTCTGTGGATCGGACAAATCCTCGTTGTTCCAGTCTTCCAAAACATCGGCTTCCGCTTTGACGCGAACGTCAAGATGCACGTGACCGCCAACGATGATCGGGTTGACGGTGGAACTGCCGCGCCTCATGACGAGGGTGAGACCTTCCTTTTTTACGCCTTCCATGGTGACGGTTTGCATCTGGGGTTTGCTTAGCAGCCACTGCAACCCGTTCGCTTTATCATGTTGCCACAGTCCAACCATCTTGCCTTCCCGGAACTGCGCATAACCGGCAAATTCGATTTCCGGCGATGGCTCTTCGGCTTTTTGCGGCTTTTTCAATTCCATGTAAACCGCGATGGCGTCGGAACCATTTAGACTGATGGATTGCGCGATCGCTTTTAAATTCAGGGGGATAACGCTTTTGGCTTTGGCGATTTCTCTGATGGCCTCACCGGAGAAGCGTTCAAACTTTGGCTGAATGTTCAGCAATTCATATGCTTTGCCCGCGGACACGACGAGATACGAGGTCAGCCGGTTTTCCGGCATCCGGGACACCTCGTCGAACAGGGGGACAATCCCTTTTTTGCGGGCCAGTTGTTCGCTGACGACAAATACGCGGCGATGGGAAAAAAACAGTTTGCGGGACATCCGCGACTGAATTTTGTTGACCGCTTCCCGCATTGTTTTGCCCGTGTCGGAGTCGACATAATAGCTTTTATTTCCGCTGGTGCCGCCGCCGCCTCCGGTTTGACCGCCCATTTGCCCCGGCAGCGCGACCTGAACGGATACGCGATACGTGTTATCGCCGGCCAAATCGATCCCGGTGGCCATGACAATGGCGATGTCGTTGATTTCCGTTCTGTCCCAGCATCCTGATAAGATGGCCGGCAAGAAGGCAAGCAGCAAAAAGGCAACCGGTTTGCGCGGCAAAACATTTTTCGCGTGTATCGTTCTGATTCGCTTCCATCCTTTCAGCCCGCCGCCCTTTTGTCGGCTGTCATTGTTCGGGCGCATCGTTTACATCCGCTCCTTCGGGTTTTTCGACTCTTTCCCGTTCATGGCTGACATTCGCGCCGGTTTGTCCGTTTTGCGCCAAAATATCTTTTTGCATGTCCATATTCATGCGCCGCCCGTCTCTGACCGGCATGTATTGCGGTCGCGTGTCCAGCAACGGCCAGGGCGCCCGGATCAGAATGTCCTTCAAATCTCCCGCCGACATCGGCCCGGCCGGCGACAAATAGGGGACGCCAAATGAGCGCAGGCCCGCCATATGCCCGAGAATGAGCATGATGCCGATTAAAATGCCGTACATGCCGAAAATCGCGGCGGCAATCATTAATGGAAAACGCAGCATGCGAATGGCGATTGCGCCGTTGAAGCGGGGAATGGTGAAGGAGGCGATGCCCGTTACGGCTACCACAATGACCATTGGAGCGGACACGATGCCCGCTTCGACCGCGGCTTGGCCGACAACGAGCGCGCCCAGGATGCTGACCGCTTGCCCCACCGCTTTTGGCAGCCGGATGCCTGCTTCCCGCAACGCTTCGAACGTAATTTCCATAATAAACGCCTCCACCACGGCGGGAAACGGGATCGCTTCGCGAGCCGCCGCAATGCTGAGCAGCAAACTGGTCGGAATCAACTCTTGATGAAACGTGGTAATCGCAATATAAAATGCCGGAGTAACTAGCGCCAACAGCAAAAAAACGTAGCGCAAAAAGCGAATCAATGTGCCCATCTGAAAACGTTCGTAGTAATCTTCACTTGCCTGCATCAAATGCCAGAATACGGTCGGAACGATCAGCACAAACGGCGTTCCGTCCACAAATACGGCAACCCGGCCTTGCAAAAGCGCGGAAGCGACGATATCCGGGCGCTCGGTGTACTGGATTTGCGGAAACGGTGAATAAATGCTGTCCTCGATCAATTCCTCGATGTACCCGCTGTCGAGAATGCCATCGATTTTCAGCTTCTGCAGGCGCCCTTCCACTTCCGCGACAATCCTCGGATCGCATACGCCCTCCAGGTAGGAGATGACAATATTCGTATTGGTATGCGTGCCGAGCGTGAACGGCTTCGTTTTCAAACGGGGCGTTTTCAGTTTGCGCCGCAGCAGCGATGTGTTTACGCGCAAGTTTTCAATAAATCCTTCGCGCGGGCCGCGGACGACCGCTTCCGTTTCCGGCTCGGAAATCGAGCGCGTTTTCGGGCCGCGGATGCCGAGCAAAAGCGCCTGATCGTTTCCTTCCACGATAATGCCGGTATCGCCGCCCAATACGGAGATGAGAAAATCGCCATAGTTGTCGGTAATTTGCATTTGCGAAACGGGAAGGGCGGCATTGCTCAAAGTCTGGATGTCTTTGCTGCCGCCTTCGAACACCATTATGGATTGCAGGGCTTCATTTACCCATCCGGTATTGACCAAACCGTCGACAAAGACCGCCAAAGCGGGGATGTTCGGTTTGATTTCAAATTCGCGAATGACGCAATCGGAGCAGTCTTTAAACAAGGCGCGAATAAACTGCTTATTGTGATTCATGTCCGGCTTGATCGTCAATTCTTTTAATTCATTGAGAAACTGGTAGTCCAGGTCGTTCAGTTTGTTTTGCTGCTCTTGTTCCTTCCGCTGTTTTTTTTTCTGTCTGTTCTTGGTATACACTGCATATCTCCCTTGTCATAATGAATACTGAATCTGCGGGATTGGTCCGCGCCTTTTAAGGCGAGTCGGTTTCGTACCTGAGGGAGTGAACGGATGATCTGGTTAATCGCTGTTTTGTTCGTGCAGTTGGCGGAAACCGTTTTTGTCATGTTTGCGGAGTACCGCAATCCGGCCAAAACGGCGGCCTGGCTGTTGATAATATTTATGTTTCCTTTAATCGGCTTTGTTATGTACTTTTTTTTGGGAGAGCGGTATCGGCACGGTTCCAAAGCGGGAGGGCGGTATCGGCACGTTTCCAAAACGGGAAAGCCGCTATGGTTGCGACAACAAACCGGGAAACCGGGAGCAGTCGGCGCGGACGTCGAAGCTGCAGCAAGGGCAGCGGGCGAAGCGGTGATCGAGGCGGCGGATGAAGCGATGGGCGAAGCAGCGGGCAAAGCGACGGGCAAAGCGGTGGTCGTAACGGTGCGCAGACCCGAGGCCGTTATCCGTTATGGCCAATTGTTTCCGGAGTCGCCTATCACGTACGGCAACCGAACCAAAGTGCTGACGAACGGAGAGGAAACGTTCGCGGCGATTTTGGCGGCGATCGAATCCGCCTGCGCGTATATTTTTGTAGAGTATTACACGTTGCGCGATGACGAGATCGGACGGGTGTTCCAACGCGCCCTGATCAAAAAAGCGCGGCAAGGGCTGGATATCCGCGTCATCTATGACGGAGTCGGCAGCTATAAATTGCCGAAAAGATATGTGCGCGAACTGGCGGATGCCGGAATTCGCTGCCACCCTTTTCTGCCGCTTTTGTCGTCGCTTTTCACCAAGCGGATCAATTACCGCAATCACCGCAAAATTGTCGTGGTGGACGGCGCTATCGGTTTTTTGGGCGGCATCAATGTCGGCGATGAATACATGGGCAAAAACAAGCAATTGGGTTTTTGGCGCGATACGCATTTGCAAATTACGGGGAATGCCGTGCGAGATTTGCAGCGAACGTTTGCCGCCGATTGGCGGCTTGCCTGCGGGGAAAAGCTTGCCAGCGGAGACGAGATTGCCGGTGGAGAGGAGTTCGCCGGTGGGAGTGAGATAGCCGTTGAGGGCAAGCTAACCGGCGGAGATGAGATTACCGGCGGGGTCAATCTTATGGCGACGAACGCGGAGTTTTCGCAAAGAATTGCGGAAGGCGGCGAATATGGCGAATATATTCAAATCATTGCTTCGGGGCCGGATCAGCGCGGAGAGCGGATGATCAAGCTGTTTTTTGCCATGATCACCGGCGCGAATGAACGTTTGTGGCTGACTACGCCCTATTTTATTCCCGATCCGTCGATAGTAACGGCATTGAAATTGGCGGCCGCAAAGGGCGTGGACATCAAGGTGGTCATTCCGGGAAAGCCGGACACCCGGCTTGTGCATTGGGCTTCATTATCTTATGTGCTGGAATTGCTCGCCGCCGGAGTGGAATTTTACGAGTATCAGAAAGGGTTCATCCACTCGAAAGTATTGATTGCGGACGGCACGATGGCTACCGTGGGTTCGGCAAATTTGGACATGCGCAGCTTTTACTGCAATTTCGAGTTGAATGCGGTATTGTTCGATCGCGCGGTCATCTCGCGGTTGGAGCGGGACTTCGCCAACGATTTGCAAGACAGCCAAGCGATGTGTGCGGAAAATTTCGCCGGGCGGCCCAAAAGCCAGCAGCTCAAGGAAATGGCGGCGCGCATGTTGTCGCCGCTGCTTTAGGCTCCATGCGCCAGGTCTAATCCTACCGCCATTAGGCGGTCAACTTCCAGCATTTGCTTTTAGTAAACGTTAGCCTCCCTGCCAAACGCAAAACGAGTGGACCGCCTCCCCGCACAATGCCAAAACGGGTAGATTATCTCCCCGCACGCCGCTAAATCGGGGGGATTACTTCCCTGCACGCTGCTAAATCGGGTAGGATTGCCTCCTTGCGCAACGCAAAAACAGGTGGATCGACTTCCTCGCCTTCCCGCACTGCGCAAAAACGTGAGCTCCCTCCCCGCGTATCGCGAGCGTTACCCCTACACAATCCTCCCCACGCAACGCTAACGGACGTAGCAGAGGCTATTTGCCGAAAATAGGCTGTGCAAAAATTTTAACGAACGCCACAGCGGCTATTCTCCGTTTTTTTACCCGAATACTGCACAAAACGCTATAATAAGCGCGCCTACGTCCGTTAAACTTGAAATCCGGGCGTAAAACCCAAAATAGCCTCTGTCACGTCCGTTAGAACTGAAAGCCCATTAGAAGCTGTAAACCGGCATACAGACCGAGAGTCCGTCGGCAAGCTTTAGGTGGCTTTAGCCGGTTGCCGTTTAGTTTCTATACGTCGAGGCTAGACTTGCCCGTCCGCCTGTTCGCCCGTCTGTGTATTTGCAGCCAGCCGGTTTCCGTCGGTTAACCCGTCTGCAGCTTTTCAGCCAACCTGCTCCCACCGGTTACCCGTTCGCCATCCTTCTTGCTTGTACCCGCCGGTAACCTGTATGTCTGTCAGTTTGTTCCCGGCGGGCAACTTCCGGCAGCGCGTAGCATTGCGTGCGCGTGTTGGCGCTATGGGCTACGCCATAACGGCAAAAATGCCGATATAGCGCTCTCCGCGAAGCGAATCGGCGCTTATAACGGCAATAATGCCGATATAGCGCTCTCCGTGAAGCGAATCGGAGCCTATAACGGCAAAAATGCTGATATAGCGCTCTCCGCGAAGCGAATCGGCGCCAATAACGGCAAAAATGCCGATATGCCAAGCTCGGCTTCAGCGTTCAAGCCGCTCCAGTATATGGTCGAGCACTTGCGGCGGGGTTTTCGCGAGCAAATCGCCTTTTTGCCGCAAGCGCTCTTTGATGTTGCCGAGGTGAAAATCGCGGGGGTGAAAGCCCGCCTCCACCTCGCTCCACTCCAGCGGCGTGGAAACAGGCGCACCGGGGCGCGCGCGCGGCGTATAGGGGGCGGATAATGTTTTGCCGCGCCAGTGCTGCAAATAATCGATGTATATCAACTCGCCGCGTTTTTTCGTGGCCCGCTCCACCGTAAACAGCCGGGGATGCTTCGCCGCCAAAAACTCGCCGATCAGTTTGCCAAGCTTGCGTAGTTCTTCGAACGTATAGCCGCGGCGAATCGGCGTAACGATCTGCATGCCTGTTGCCCCGGATGTTTTCGGGATGCTCGCAATGCCCAATTTGTCCAACAATTCGCCGACGATCAGGGCTGCCTGGGGCAGACGGCGCTCTTCCTCGCGCGACGGGTCGATGTCGATGATCCATTCCAACGGCAAATCATTGCCAATGCCATGCAATGACGGGTGAAATTCGATGCATGCGAGGTTGCCGAGCCAGATCAGCGCGGCGGCGGAGTCAAGATTAACATAGCGGATTTTGTCCAGTTGGACGGTATGAATAAAGCCGGGAAAAGGTTCAGGGCAATTTTTTTGGTAAAACGCTTGCCCGCCAATTCCATCCGGAAAGCGGATCGTCGTTAGGTAGCGGCCTTTTGTATAGGGCAAAAGATAGGGAGATAATTCGGCCAAATGCCGCACATAATCGAGTTTCGTAATGCCTTCCTCGGGCCAAAGCATTTTATCCGGATTCGTAATGGTAATTTCATGGCCTTCGATACGGACCGAAACCGCGGAGGCGGAAATCGCGGACATGGGCGTTCCCTCGCTTTTGCGTAAATTTACAAATCGATCGATCGCAATTTCGGATGCCTTAGCCCGCCGGAATCCGTGCGTTCAAGTGCGCTAACCGTACAAGCGAGCGGCTGTTCAAACCAAACAACGCGCTCCCGCCGCAGTTCCGCCGGCAATGGCCGAAACGGAGGGGCTTGCGCCAATGTTCGCCCGCCGGTATCGAAGGCGATTCCCCGGGCGATTTTGCTTTTGATCGCTTCCGTTACTCCGCCGGATACCTTCCCCAGATACGCGCCGTTTTCCGCCAGCACCAAACTGGCGATGCCGCCTTCGCGCAGCAATGCTCCAACGGCCGCGCAAGCTACGGTAAGGCTGATTTTCTTCTTGAACCAATCGGCGTGCCGCTTGCCTGATCGATATGGGGAAGACAGCTTTTTGCTGACGACGCCTTCCCACCCCCGCTCGCTTACCCAATCCCATAACGCCGCGCCATTGGCGAAGAAATCGACGACCAGCACATTGCCCGTTTGTTGCGGCAAACTTTTTTTCAGCAGGCGGTGGCGCTCTTCGCAAGGCAGCGGGCGAATGTCCCGACCGTTCAAAACAAGCAGGTCAAAAACGGCATAGGTAACGCCAGGCGGCTTCGCACCCGCATTGCGCGCAACGCCGGACATGCGCTCCCGCTGCAAAATTTTGGCGAAATCCGGCTTTTGCTTCTCCGGATCGAAAATGACCGCCTCGCCGTCCAGCACGCCGGAAAAACCAAGCGACGCCAATGCCGCGGCAAGCTCCGGGTAAACCGCGTTTTTAGGCAACATATTGCGGGAAAAAAGCCGCACTTCCTGACGCCGAACGCCTGCCAACAGGCGCACCCCGTCCCATTTCAACTGGTATGCCCAATCGGGGCCTAAGGGAAGCTCGTCATGCAAAATCGGCGTCATTGGCTCAAAGGGGAAAATGGTCCATGGCGCATGCTCAAGTGTCGCCGTACGCGGATGATCTTCCATAAGCTAAAGGCTCGCCTTTTTGCGGCCGCGCCTGCCGCCTGCGGCGACGGGCTCTTTTGCCGGGGCGGTTTTAGCGCCTGTCGCAGCGTTCGCCACAGCGCCCGCCGCAGCGTTCGTCGCAGAACTTGCCGCGGGGCGCACGGAATTCGCCGCAGAGCTTGCCGCGGGGTTTGTCTCATCGCCGGGGTCGGTTTTGACCATTTCCAGACTTGCCTGCAGCGCGCTCATCAAATCGATCACGTTCGGACGTTTTGCCTCCGGCGCCACGGTGATTTCTTCGCCGGCCACCTTTTTCGCGATTGCCGCGAGCATTTGTTCCCGCTTGTCGTCTTTGTATTTTTCCGGCTCAAACGCGGTCGTCAATTGGTCGATCAACATCAGCGCCAGCTGCAATTCCTTTTCGTTTAATGTCGGTTGCTGCGGGAGATTCGGGACCTGGCTGACCGGGCGGATTTCATCCGGATAAAGGCACGTTTCCAGAGCGATGCAGTTTTCAATGACGCGTATCGCGGCAAGGCTGCTTTTGGAGCGAATGAAAATTTTCGCGATTCCGATTTTTTGGCTTTGCTGCAACGCCCGCATCAGGAGCGAGTAGGCGTTCGCGCCCGTTTCGCCGGGAGCAAGGTAATACGTTTTTTGAAAATAGATCGGGTCAATGTCCGCCAATCGCACGAAATCAATGATGCGAATCTCTTTATTGGCCTCGCCGGCAAATTGTTCGAGCTCTTCTTTGGCAAATGTCACGAATTTGCCTTTCTCGTATTCGTAGCCTTTGACAATATCGTCGAAGGCCACCTCCTCGTGGCAAACCGGGCAGCTTTTGGCGTATATAATCGGGCTGCCGCATTTTTGGTGAATCTGGCGAAACGAGATGTCTTTGTCCTCGGTGGCCGAGAACATTTTGACCGGGACGTTGACAAGTCCGAAACTGATCGCGCCTTTCCAAACCGTATGCATGCGCCTGCCTCCTTTTCTCATGACCGAATCAATCGCCCATTTAGTGTATGCCTTGCGGTGGGGTTTTATGGCGGGAAGAAGCTGGACGCGGCAAACCGCGCATGCTCTGTCAAGAGTTGGGCAACATAGAGATGTTAAAAAAGAACAGCACAAGGCGGTGAGGCCACATGGCAAACAAGCAGGACGCCACACACGGCGAAAAAGAAGATATTTTCAATGATGTGGACCGCATGGTGAATGAAGGGCTGGGCGGCGGCAATGTAACAATCAACAACGGCTATATCGGCGATTCGACCACCGACACGATGGGGGAGACCGACTCGATGTTGGACCCGAAAGTAAAACAGGGAAAAAAAGCGGGTAGCCCGGTGAATAAGGAACTATGAACATAGAACGAGCCAAAGAAATTTTGCATGCAACCGAGACGATCGATGTGCAGCTCAACGGACAATCCGTCTGGATCGAAAGCGTCAACCCGGATAAGACCGTAAATGTCCGCCTGATGGAAAGCGGCTCGCCGCAAAAAAAGGTGCTTCCGGATGAATTGCAGGAAATGTAAAAAGGCATCGGCACGCAGCCCAGGACAAGGAGCGATTCGCGAGGATCGCTCCTAAGTTTTTTCTCGCAGGAAGTGATTTTCCGTGCAAATTTCGGTGGCGATCTCGGCGGTCCGCTTGCCAGCCGCTTCATACAAGCACTATAATGAAGCAGACGAAGGAGATGAGCCGCATGGACGCTCCGTTTTGTGAAGCGGATTCGTACCGGTACAAAGCTTGCGATGAACAGGCTACGGAAAAGCTGGCCAGGGAAGTCGCGAAACGTTTGCCTCCGGGCGCCGTCATTGCTTTGGATGGCGACCTTGGCGCGGGCAAAACGCGCTTTACGAGTGCTTTGGCGCGAGAAATGGGAATTGAAAAAACGGTGAACAGTCCCACTTTTACGCTTATTAAAGAGTATGAGGACGGACGCTTGCCGCTTTTTCATATGGATGTGTACCGGATCAGCGAAGACGAAGCTTCCGCGCTTGGGCTTGACGATTATTTTTTCGGCGAAGGCGTTACGGTGGTGGAATGGGCAAGCCGGATCAGGGACTTGCTTCCGGATGAGCGCCTGGCCATCTATATAGAAAACGGCGGCGGCAACTTGCGCGTCTTTTATCTTCATCCTCTCGGGGAACAGTATGAAGCAATATGCCAGGAACTTGACGCATTGGGGTTATTCGCATGAACAAAAAGCAACGGCACGATCCGCCGGATTTATGGCTGGCGCTGGATACTTCCACGCCTTCCATGACCATCGCATTGTTTCAAAAGGACAGGCTATTAGCCGAGAGCACTTCGCTTTCGGAACGCAACCATTCGATTCGCCTCGTGCCCGCGATCAGGGAACTACTGGGTTCGCAGGGCATGACGGCGGCGGATTTGCGCGGCATTTGCGCCGGGGTTGGGCCGGGCTCGTATACCGGGGTCAGAATCGGCGTGACGGCGGCAAAAACGATCGCCTGGACAAGATCGCTGCCGTTGGTTGGCGTATCGAGCCTGGAAACGCTGGCTTACGGTGGATTGATCGCGGATGGCGGCGGCAGCGCCCAAAGTGGCGCATGGGTAATCCCGATGATCGACGCCCGCAGAGGATATGCATATACGGCGGTTTACGGTTACGATTGCGGCGAGGCAGGCTGGCATAGTCTGCACAAAGACGGCATTCGCCCGTTGGAGCAATGGTTGCATGAATTGTTTGGCGGTGCTGAAAATATTCCGGGAAAAGTGCTGTTTGTCGGCGATACGGCGGCATTTTTACCGATACTTCACCAACTTGCGGAAAAGGGACTGCCGATCGGCATCTCGCGGCAGGCGCTTTCGGCCGAATACGGGGGAGCGATCGCCTTGCGCAAATGGATTCAGGGAGAAACGGAAGCACCGCATCATTTTAACCCGAATTATACGCAACTTGCCGAGGCGGAGAAAAAGCTGCTGGGCGTGCGGAAATAGGGGGGCCCCTATGGAACAAGCGAGCCGATTGCAAGATGATGGCGTTATTTTTCGCTCTATGCGGTTGGAAGATATTCCGGCCATTTGCCGGATTGAAGCCGAAGCGTTTGCGACGCCATGGACGGCGCCGGCGTTTCGGAACGAGTTGCTGTACAACCATTTCGCCAAGTATTTGGTCGTGGAAATGTACGGGAACATTATCGGATATGGCGGCATGTGGGTCATTATTGATGAGGCGCATGTAACGAATATCGCCATCGCCAGCGAATATCGCGGCAAAAAATTGGGAGAGCGGCTGCTTGCGCGGCTGCAGCAAGTCGCAATTTCCGCCGGAGCAACCAAGATGACGCTGGAAGTGCGCGTGTCGAACCGGATAGCGCAAAATCTCTACAAAAAAATGGGGTTTTATCCATCGGGATTGCGGCGCAACTATTATTCGGACAATCATGAGGATGCGCTGATCATGTGGGCGGATTTGGCGAACCGGGGCTGATGGCAGGAAAGTGGGCAATATGCTGATGAAGGAAAAAGGAGTTATGGCGAAAAACGAAACAGGCAAACCGGTGCGCATTTTGGCGGTGGAAACAAGCTGCGATGAAACTTCGGCCGCAATCGTCGAAGATGGCGCGCGGATTTTATCCAACGTCGTTTCCAGCCAGATTGACGTACACCGCAAATTCGGCGGAGTGGTGCCGGAGATTGCGTCGCGCAGGCATGTGGAAACGGTCACGACGATCATCGAGCTCGCGCTGGAACAAGCGGGAGTGACGCCGGATGAGCTGTCCGCGGTTGCGGTGACGCAGGGGCCGGGGCTTGTCGGATCGCTCTTGGTCGGTATGATTGCCGCCAAGGCTTTCGCCTTCGCGGCCGATTTGCCGTTTATCGGGGTTCACCACATCGCCGGGCACATCTATGCGAACAAACTGGTGCATGAACTGGAATTTCCGTTGATGGCGCTTGTTGTTTCCGGCGGGCATACGGAGTTGATCGCCATGGAGGCGCCTGACCGGTTCCGCATTATCGGGCAGACGCGGGACGACGCCGTTGGGGAAGCGTA
>DASVDB010000152.1 GCA_036381315.1 Bacilli bacterium
AATTGTTTCGACTTCTCCGCGGCGACCGAAAGCATATGTTCCGAATCGTCAATGCCGTACATTTTAAACCCCGACTGCGCCAAAGGAATCGTCAAATTGCCTGTTCCACAACCCAATTCGACGATCGTATCGGGCGTGTTCGCTTGATTCCAATACTCGCGAAGAAACCGCAGCCACTCGGGATAAGGGACATCCTGCATCAAGCGGTCGTAGACATACGCGAATTTTTCGTAAGCCATGCCGCTGCCTCCCCGTTGTTTGTTATTTCTTAAGCCGCGTCCAGCCGTTTTCCTGTACAATTTTGCCTTCTTTCAGCAATTTGCCGAGTGCGCGTTTGAAGGCGGCCTTGCTGATGGAAAACTTCTCGGCAATGATGTCGGCGGAAGTAGCGTCGGAATATGGCATGGTGCCGTTGGGGCGCTCCCGCAAATAACGCAAAATCCGTTCGGCATCCTCCATTCGGCTGATTTCTTTTTGCGGACGCAGCGCCAAATTCACCCTGCCGTCATCACGAATATATGCGACCCGCGCTTCGAATAATTCGCCCAGCCTTAGCGGCCTGATGCGTTCCGATGCATGCACCATGCCAATGACGCCGAAACCCGGCATCCCGGCTTCGCAGATCGCGAATGTCGCCTTGTCCGTGACGCGATACACCCGTGCCGATACACGCCGGTTTTTCCATGAAACAGGAGCCCGCGCGCACTTGTCGGCAAGCTGCGTATCGCGCGCCGCCACGGCAAGCGGGCGCCCGGCTTTATCACTGGACATCATCACATAAACCCGGTCTCCCTTAATCGGCCATTCGTTCCGCATTTTGGGCAATTCGGACGCAGGCAACAGCAAATGCTTGCCAATGCCCATATCCAGAAAACAGCCCAACCGCGCATTGGTGTCCGCCACTTCGAGCAGCGCCAGTTCCCCGTAGGTCAGCAAAGGCTCTTTGCGCGTCGCGGTCAAACGATCCTTGGAGTCGTAAAACAGGAATACGTCGATTTTTTCCCCGACTTTAGGCCGCGGCTCCGCTTCGCCATAAGGAAGCAGGACATCCTGGCCGCCGCCTGACAAAAAAAAGCCGTAAGGCGGAACTTCCCTGGCTACAAGCAGCGTTGTTTTGATTCCCGCATCCAGCGTCATACGTGTTCAACCACTTTCGCGTCGGACCATAGCCGCTCCAGGTTATAATAATCCCGCTCATCGCGATGAAAAACATGCGCGACGACATCGCCCAAATCGATCAGCACCCACCGTGCCGCATCCAGCCCTTCAATGCCCCTCACCGGTATCCCGTGTTGATCGGCATTTTTCTTGATTTCCGAAGCGATGGCCTGCACCTGGGTGTCGGAATTACCGTGGCAAATAACGAAGTAATCGGCGATCAACGAGATCCCGCGCAAATTGAGCGCCACCACATTGTTTGCCTTTATTTTTTCCGCAGCCTGCACCACAAGCGACATGACTTTGTCCGATGCGTTGCCCATTTCTTAGCCTCCTTGCATTTTTCGTTGCGCGATCTCATCAAGCAGCGAGTTTCTGGCCGCTACCGTAAGCGGATAAATTTTTTTCCCTTTTTCGAGCAAAAAGCGGATCGTCCCGTCAAAACCGGCGACCAACGCTTCTTCCAGGCTGTGTTCGGCCAGTTCGCGAATGCGATCCACGCCGGGATAAGAACGCCCCGGTTCGATATAATCGGCTAAACATATGATTTTATCCAGTTGCGACATGCCCTCTCTTCCCGAGGTATGCCAGCGGATGGCATTTAAAATTTCCTCGTCGTAAACCGCGAAATCCCGCTTGGCAACAAGCGCACCTACCGGCGCGTGCCACAATTCCTTATCGTAATCAAAAAGGTCGGGCGAGGCGCCATGTTCGCGAAGCACCCGCTCCTGTTCGGCCACGGGCCAATTTTTGGCCACGTCGTGCAGCAATGCGGCCAAATCCGCTTTCCCGGCGTCGCCGCCGTACCGGTTCGCCAAGCGGACAGCCGTTTCGGCAACGCCCAGCGTATGCTTCCACCGGCTTTCGGCAAGCCTTTTTTGCACGGCGTGAAAAATGTCGTCACGATTCATACAAATGATGCTCCTCCATATATTGCAATACCGGCTCCGGAACCAAATAGCGGACGGAAAAACGATTTTGCCGACGCCTGCGAATATCCGTCGAGGAAATGGCGATTTCCGGCATTTCCACCATCGTTACTTTGCTCCTTAACCATTCCGGCAAATCGCTTAAATCCGGGTCGATGCCGGGGCGATTCAATCCGATAAAGCCGATCATGCGAAAAATTTCCTCTATTTTAACCCATTGCGGCAAATATTTCACCATGTCCAGTCCGATAATCCAGTAAAACGCATCGTCGGGATAACGCTTGCGCAAATACGCCGCCGTATCAACCGTATAAGAAACGCCGCCGCGGGCGAGTTCCAAATCAAGCGCGCGAAAGCGCGGATTGCCCTGTATGGCCAAACGGACCATCGCCAAACGATGTTCTCCGCTCGCGCCGGGTTCGGTCGTTTTGTGCGGAGGCGAATTGGCCGGCAAAAACCAGACCTCATCCAGCCGCGCGCCCTCGCGCGCACGTTCCGCGGCCAACAAATGGCCAAAATGCACCGGGTCGAACGTGCCGCCCATGATGCCGATGTTCATCGCAATCCCCCCCAATCGCGTACCGCACCCGTCAATCGGATCGCCTCTGTTAGCCGTTGCCGTTCCGGACTACGCAAGCGAACGGACGACCGCCGCCCGCATCGTATCCACCGGCGCTTGCCGGCCGGTCCAATGCTCCAACGCGCAGGCGCCTTGATAAATGAACATTCCCAGGCCGAAATGCTGAACGGCTCCAAGCTCTTTCGCGGCGCGCAGCCATTTTGTTTCCAGGGGGTTGTACACCAAGTCGCTTACGATGGAGCCCGGTCCGCAAAAAAGCGCCGGATCGGCGGGCAGATCGTCAACATGGGGCGACATTCCCACGCTTGTCGTATTGATGGCAATATCGACACGGTTAATATCGGCAAGATCCGTAAGACCTATGCCGTCGCAAGGAGCGATGCGCCCGACCTCAGCCGCCAATTGCGCCGCTTTTTCCCTGGTGCGGTTGGCGATAATAATCCGTTTCGGCCGTTCATGCGCCAGCGCAAACGCCACGCCGCGCGCCGCGCCGCCGGCGCCGATCAGCAAAATGGTCTTGGAATGCAGTTCCAACCCCGCGTTCGTTTCCGCAAGCAGCGAGCGGACATAGCCGATGCCGTCGGTATTGAAACCAATGAGCCGGCCGTCGCGATTGACAACGGTGTTGACCGCTCCCGCCGTTTGCGCCGAATCGTCGATTTCGTCCAAATAGTTCATGATGGCCACTTTATGCGGGATTGTTACGTTGACGCCGCCGAACTTCAAGGCGCGCACCGCATTCACCGCCGCCGCAAGTTGCGCGGGGGCGACCTGAAAGGCGGCGTACGCGGCGTTTATGCCCATTTCGCGAAAAGCCGCGTTCATCATCACGGGCGACTTCGAATGCCGCACCGGATCGCCGAAAACGCCATACATGACGGTGTTGCTGTCCGGCAAAACATGTTCTGTCGACATCTTCCATGATCACTCCTATACCAGCGAGTCCCGGATTGCCACCTTCACGCCCTTGGGGACGTGAATTTGCACCTCCGCTCCCGATTCGCCGGACACTTTGATCCAGCCTAATCCGGAAATGGACAAGTCCTGTCCGCCGCGAACTTTAAACCGCTGCACGGTAAATGGCGGAAGTTCGTCAAGCCGCGCAAGGGGCGGCGGGGACAGCATCACGCCGCGATGCCTGCGAAACAGATCGTCCGCGTTGGTAAGCTTCGTGCGGTGGACAGGCAGCGCATTGGCGACAAACAACGTGAACGGCTTGCGCTCGCCGCGCAAAAAATCAAAGCGGGCAAACGCGCCGAAAAATAACGTTTGTTCGGGATTCAATTGAAATACAAGCGGTTTTATCGGTTTATCCGGCATAAGAAACGGCAAATCTTCCGCTGCCGCCAATTCGCTAAGCCGGTGGTTGTATACGATTCCCGGCGTATCGACGACGGCTTTGCCGTCATCAAGCGGAATTTTTATGAGGTCGAGCGTCGTTCCGGGATATCGCGAAACGGTCAATTCCGCATCCAGATCACTGTGGTTGCGAATGAGCCGGTTTAACAGCGTCGATTTTCCCACGTTTGTCGCACCCACGACATACACATCGCGGCCGCGCCGAAGTTCGGCAATCGCCTCCACCGCCCGGGCAAACCCGGCGCCGCTTTTGGCGCTCGTCAGCACGATGCCGTCTGTTTTCAGCCCGGCCAGCTTCGTTTGCCGCTGCAGCCAATTCACTATGCGGTTGGGATTGATTCCTTTCGGCAGCAAATCCGCTTTATTGGCAACCAACAGGATTGGATTTTGCCCGATGAAACGATGCAGACCGGCAATCAGGCTGCCTTCGAAGTCAAACAAATCAACAATATGTACGACCAGGCAATTTTCCCCGGCAATTTTGCCCAAGATTCGTAAAAACTCCGCCTGGTCAATGGCGATGCGCGAAACTTCATTATAGTGTTTGATGCGGTAACAGCGCTGGCATATGGCAGGCGTTCGGGCTAACGCGGCTTCCGGGATATATCCGGGTTCGCCGGAATCGGTTGTTTGCAGCGCAGCGCCGCAACCGGCACAAACGGTTATTTGCGTATTGCTTTTCTCGTCAGGATGGTTCATGCGAGTCCTCCCACGGCAGAAAACCTTTTTTCTTCAATCGGGAAAACACCCATCTTTCAATGGAGCGGTTCAATCGCGTAAACAACCCGTCTTCCCGCAAATTGATCGGGCGCACCAGAATCGTATAGATGCCTGCGCGATTTCCGCCGAATATATCGGTCAACAGTTGATCGCCGATTACAACCGCTTCTTTGGCGCGCACATCAAGCAATTGCAGCGCTTTCTGAAAAGCGCCTTTTGTCGGCTTTCTCGCCTTGAAAATAAACGGAACATGCAAAGGATCGGCAAAGCGGGATACCCTTGATTTGTTGTTGTTGGAGACGATCAGCACCTGAAATCCTTTTTCCCGCGCGCTTTTTAACCATTCCGCCAATTCCGGCGTGGCGAACGGCACTTTCGCTCCGACCAACGTATTGTCCAGATCGGTGATAATGGCTTTTACGCCTTGTTTGCGCAGTTCATCAAGATCGATATCGTATATCGTGGACACGCACTTATGCGGGATCATTTTTAAGAGCAAGCCGTTCATCACTCCATGCGAGCAAAATACTACGAAAAACTATACCATATTTGCCCCGACAAGCAAAGAAAACCGGCCTCTTGGCAAAGACCGGAGCATGATGCGAGGTAACGCGCGATCACCTGCGTTTCGCGTTCAATTCATTGCGGATTATCTGCGCCGTTTTTTCCAACTTTTCGGCATCCGCGGGGGTGAGCCCCATCCGGCTGAATGCCGCCTTTTCCATGCAGGAAACCAGATCGGCAAATGCAGGCTGCAGCGCGGGACTGGTTATACTCCAGCGCGCCGCCGCTTCCCGGAATGTTTCATGTTCCTTGCGCAAATAGCCTTTGCGCGCCAAAAATTTGCGCAATCGCGACAACTCGGCAAGAGCGATTTGCTTGGCCTGCTGTTTTTTGCGCCGCGGCAAGCCGGCGGCAAAAGCCGCGATAAGCCCGAATTTGCGGGCCAGAAAACCCGCCGCGACGATCAGGAGCACCGCCGCGATGCCGACTGCGCCGGGAATCAGGCGCGCATCCCTGTTGTCTGCGGCCGTTTGATCCGGCGCCGTTTCGATATCGATGGCGGCAGCCGTCTTATGCTGCGATATTTGCAGCGGCATGCGGAATCCGGGAGTCGCTTCGAACGGCACCCATCCGCTGCCGGCGAAATACACTTCCGCCCAGGAATGCGCATTGGAATTGCGCACCATATACACGCCGCCGTCAATCAAGTCGATATCTTCGCTGTAAATATCTCCCGGTATCATCTCCAGGTTTTCCGGCACGCCCGTGCTGTATCCTTTTACCCAACGCGCCGGAATTCCCAAAGAACGTGTAAGCACAACCATCGCGGTAGAATAATAATCGCAATAGCCTTCTTTGACTTCAAACAGAAAACTGTCCACAAAATCCGTGCTTTGCGCTTTTGTCATATCCGGTTTATTATTGTAGCGATACGTATTTTGCAAATAATCGGCAAGCGCCTTGACTTTATCGTAGGCGTTGGTTTTGTCCGCCGTAATGCTTTCGGCCAACTCCCGCACGCGCGCAGGCAATGTTTCCGGCAACTGCGTATATGTGCGCAGCGTTTCGGCATCCGCTGTTTCCGCAGTTGCGCGCAGTTTTTCCTCATCGATCACCGGCATTTCGGAAAATATCGTATAGGTTTGCGGGTATGTTTTGGCGTCGCTCCATTTTAATTCCCCGTTTTCGGAAAACCAGCGAAGATTGGCAAAATTCCCGGGTGCCAGGTCCGGGTCATTCCCGTTTACGATGGTTTCCACTTTGGCGATGGCATACGCTCCGAACAGCACCGGAAACTTCTCCTCATTTAACACGCGAATCGTTTGCCGGTTGCTGACCGTTTCGCCGTTTGTTTGCGCCAATCCAACCTGCGGCAGAGCGGCGTTTGCTTGCACGAGAGCGCCATCCTGTTCATCCACCGGATCCTGCCAGCCAGTACCCGTGTAAACCGTGCGCGTCTCGCCGCGCCAGTAGCTTTTGTGCTCCGTGTCAACAAGCATAACCGGCGAATAATCGAAATCAAACGCGCCCCCGAGCGTTTCGCTGCTGCGCTCGTAGCCGGATTTTCCGGGTGTCTCCAATCGGATGCCCGCGACGCTTTTGCTGCTGAACGCCACTTCTTCGCCGTGCGCTTTTTTCCAGGCCGAATACGGATCGGTTAATAATGGCCTGGCGTTCGGGGCGATATTCGCCGCGATGATGATCAACAGGGCAATGATGATGATCGTCGCAAGCAACGTTTCCGGATACTCCGCGATGTGTTTCCAGCTTTCCGGATGCCTGCGCCGCAAATATTCCGAATGTTCGACCACTAATAGCGTCAAGCCGCACAAAACGAAAACCGCGACATTTTCCCACAGCTGATAGGTGCTGAACGAATCGACCACAGCCAGAAAAATCGTGCCGCAAACCATCATGGAGATAATGTTGCCCTGGCTTCGCATAAACAGGAGCAAAACCCGATACGCGGCAAAACAGCCAAGCGGAAACCAAACGACCGGGTGCAGCGCATACGTCGCGGCAGCAAATGTACGCCAAAAATCGGGCCAATTGGCAAATTCGATTGCGGAAAGATCAAGACGCAGCACATAACCGGTGGCTGCAACCGACACGCACACACCGGCAAAATAGCGAACGAGCGTTTTCATGCGCGGAAATAGCATGTCCAGCACCGCCAACGCAATGATCGTTACTTTGACGGCGCGCATCGTTTCCGGCCACCACGACTGGGCAAACAACTCCAGAAACTGCAGGATCATCATGAGCGAGACCAAACTGCGCAATTTAAGCCGCCAGTCGGTGCGGGGGAACCGCAGCAATAGTTTCGCACCTTTAACCAAAACGCTTTCCATCAAGATTCCCCTCCCCCAGTACTTCGGAGAGTTCATGCAGTGCATGAATGGCGTAACCCCGATAACCGTGGGACGCCAGCACTTTCTCCCAATCCCCTTGCTGTGCTTTGCGGGATGCGCTGCCGATCAACAGATGGCACGGATTGACCTGCCGTTCTTTTAGCCACCTTAACGATTGCAGCACAACTTCGCCCGTCTGCGGCGAGATGATTACGGAAAAGCTGCCGGAGCGGAAATAGCGCGCTTTGTCTTGCAATTTTTGCTGCAACGGCTCATTTCCATCCGCCTCAATATCGATCAGATGCTCCATCATTTTTTGCGCGTGCATCGCGCCTTTGGCCGGTTCGACAATCACCGTTTGCGCTCCGACGGAGATAAGGCCGATGGACAATTTCTCCTTTTTTCCATATTCCACCAGAGAAGCGGTTGCCGAGACGGCTAATTCAAAATGCTCGCCTGTCCAATATCCTTGCTTGTTGCAGTCCAGAATCAGGATAATTCCGGGCAGCGACTCGCGTTCGAATTCTTTCGATTTTAACGTTCCGGACTTGGCAGTCGCATTCCAATGAATGCGGGACATGCGGTCGCCATAAATATATTCCCGGATGCCGTTGATCTGCGTTGTCTCGCGCCACGCCCTGGAAGCCGGCAACTGATGATACCCTTTGTGCAGACGATCGAACATTTTCCACTCTTTGATTGCGACTGTTTTGGGAAGAACGCTGAACGATTGGGGCAAGCTCAATTTGCCGCGATGCGCAAACAGTCCGAACACGTCTTCCGTCATGCATTCCACATCGCCAAAATGGTAAAAGCCCCTGCGCAAGGCGCGGGTCGCGTACCGGATCGATAGTTGGCGCTTCCAATTCAGTACGGCGGATGCTTCAATCATGATTTTTTCCCCGTTGCTGCGAACGAGTTCATCGCGCAAAATCACATATGGGATCGGGATCAAACCGGGTACCTGCATCTTCAGCTCGACGGCGATCGCGGTGCCGGCTTCGACCGATCGGTTGGCTTCCGCGTTGAGCAATACGCGCGTCCCTTTCACGGCCTTGATGCCGTTGAAACGCCCCAGCAGCAAATAGACGGATAAAATTGTGACCGTTGATAACAGCATGGACGCCAATTTGCCGCCTTGAAAAAGAAAAAACAACAGACTTGCTACCCAGCAAGCAAACAGATACCAGAATTTCAGCGAAACTTGCGATACGCGTCTAAGCCTTTGTATTACCGCGGCCAACATGCGCTTACTTCTCCAATCCGGCCGGGACTTTCGTATGCTGAAAAATCGACTCCAGCACGGTCGTAATGGAAGCGCCGGTCATCCGCGCTTCCGCGTGCAGGATCATGCGGTGGCCCAGCACATATGGCGCCAACATTTTAATATCGTCGGGAATCACGTAATCCCGCTCCGCAACGAGCGCATACGCTTTTGCTACCGACAAAAAGCCGAGCGTCGCCCGCGGGCTGGCGCCCAAAAAGATCGCCGGATGTTCGCGCGTTTTGCGGACGACCGTGACCAAATATTCTTGCAGCGCTTGATCCACATAAATCTGTTTTGCCGCTTGCTGCAGCGCAATGATATGGTGAATTTCCGTTACCGGCTGCAAGCTTTCAAGCGGATGGCTGACACTGTGGGAGTTTAACAGCCCGCGCTCCGTTTCCTCATCGGGATAGCCGAGGCTGATTTTGAGAAGAAAACGGTCCAGCTGCGCCTCCGGCAGCATATAGGTGCCTTCAAAGTCGATCGGATTTTGTGTGGCCAACAAAATAAAGGGCCGCGGCAGTTGGTAAGTTTCCCCGTCCACCGTAACATGGCGTTCTTCCATCGCTTCGAGCAGCGCGGATTGCGTCTTCGTTGTGGCGCGGTTGATTTCATCGATCAAGAGAATGTTGGTCATGACGGGTCCGGGACGAAAGACAAACGTTTGCTCCTTCGGATGAAAAATCGAAACCCCGGTAATGTCGGTCGGCAGCAAGTCGGGATTGCATTGAATCCGGCGAAATTGCCCGTTGATCGTCTTGGCAAGCGCCTTAATCAGCACAGTTTTGCCCGTGCCGGGAACATCTTCAAGCAAAATGTGGCCTTCCGCCAAAAAGGCGGCCAAAACCAGTTTAATGATCTCGTTTTTGCCAAGTATGCAACAATCCAGATTTCGGCGTATGCGGCGAATGGTTTCGATCTGTTCAATGCTGCTCACGGACGTCATCTCCTTTTCCTTGATCGTTCACACCTCTATTGTAGCGAAATTTTGCCAGTTCCGTATATCTGTAATTCTTCTAAATTAAGTTGGAATTTTTTACATCGGCTCATAACCCACTTTGGAAACATATGTTCTTTTTTTCGTTGTGCCGTTTTTTAAATTCCGATATAATTTACTAAGTACCCGGGCTATATTCCAAAAGGAGTTATAAAAAATGAAGCCATTTTTAAAATATCGCGGAGGGAAATTAATCGAAATAAAAAATTTTGCCCAATATATACCGAAAAACTTTGATACATATATTGAACCTTTTGTGGGCGGAGGAGCCGTTTATTTTCATTTGGAACATCGTAAAGCAATTATAAACGATTTAAATTACAAATTAATTACAACTTACGTACAAATTAAAGAGAATTATGCAGAGGTTAGAAAACAGCTGGATGCTTTGCAGGAAATCTATGAACGAAATCAGGCGCTTTACGAAAAATTAAAAGCCAGGCACCCGGAAAAACGCGTGAAAAACGATAACGAAGCTTTATATTACAAACTGCGTGATGTTTTTAACCATCCAAACAACGATTGGCTGGAAGCGGTAATCTATTTTTTCATCAACAAAACGTCCTATAGCGGAATGATTCGATACAATAAAAATGGGGATTACAACGTTCCATTTGGAAGGTACAAGCACTTTAATACCAAGATTTTATCAAAAGCGCATCATGATTTGTTGCGTGATACGGAAATTTATAACAAGGATTACAAGCAAATATTTGATATGGCGAAACCGGATGATTTTATGTTTCTCGATCCGCCTTATGACTGTGTATTTCACGATTACGGAAATCTTGAATGTACCGGGCCGTTTGATGAAAATGAACATAGAAGATTAGCGGCGGATTTTAAAAATTTGCATTGCAAAACTTTAATGGTGATCAGCAAAACGGATTTAACGACCGAGCTGTATAAAAATTACATTGTGGACAGCTATCATAAAAACTACGCGGTAAACATCCGGAATCGGTTTAAAAATGAGGCTCAACACTATATCATCACAAACTATCATCATACGTCCATATTTTTTCCATCCAGATCCAATCAG
>DASVDB010000153.1 GCA_036381315.1 Bacilli bacterium
TAGCCCTTTTGTTGTATGTCTTTCTTATCTGGTACCGGGACTGGACCGGCAAAAACATGTTCATATACCGGCTGCTTATGCTGCCGTCAGCAAGAATTCAAATATTCCTAAGCAAGTTATGTGCGATTTTATTGATGACGCTGGGGCTTTTAGCTATTCAGGCGCTGTTGTTGCCGTTTGAAAAGGCTTGGTTTCATCTGCGCATTCCGGAAGTTTTTATTACTCCGGAATATGATGCAGCGCACACGGGCGGCGCGAATTTGCTGCAGCTGTTGCTGCCGTACCGGTTTGTGCCCTTTTTGCTTGCTTACAGCGTAGGGGCGATCGCGGTCATGGTCATTTTTACGGCGATTTTATTGGAGCGAAGCTATCGCTTGAAGGGTGTGCTCGCGGGCGTCGCCTATTGCGCTCTATGCTTGCTTGTTTTTCTGTCTCCTTTGTCCGTCACGGAGGGGTGGTTGTATCCGCTCGAACGGTTTTTGCTCCTGGCGGCGGCGGGGCTTGTCGTAGCCGGCTGTTCCCTTATGTTGAGTTTGTTTTTGATTCGCAAGAAAGTCACCGTATAAAAACAAGGTGATATGAGGAGGTTTGGGGAAAATGACGCGTTATTGGTACTCGCTTGTGCTAATTGTTTTTACGGTGTTTAGCATCGGCGCTTATTATGTTTATGCCGTCGGCGACCGGCCGCCGGAATTTATTTTGCAAAAACAGTCGGGGGATGAACGGGAAGCCCTGGCTGTCCGATTGCAGGGCACTTACTACAATCAATGGGTAACGATCGATTCGCAGGGAAGCGAATATATGAATGAGCGGCCGTATTTCGCCCAGCTCGTTCATCCGTTCTACGACAGCCCGGAAATCGCCCGGCTGATCAGGGAGCATCGCAGCTTTATGCGGGGGAAAGCCAGATTCCCCGAAGTTTACTTTGAAAATGACCGGCTCGTTGCTTACGCATACCAGAAGCAAATGTCGGCGAATATATCCGGTTATAACCGTTTTACGATTGCCAAATTGGATAAAAAATCCAGCGCGACTTTTTCCTATGACGCCGATCTTCCGCATAAGGAGAACTATAACGGGGTATATGTGCAGGACGTGCAGGCGATTGGGGATATGCTGAAAGTGGCCACCTTGAACTATACCATCACAGGCAAGCAGGAGTATCATCTGTACAGTTTCGGGTTGAAAGAGGCGAAAGCGCCATCCGATCAACTGCTGATGAGCTTCACAAACGATGGGAACACACGACATAGCCAAATTCAGATCGCCGTAAACGATAAAACCGGGCCAAGCCGCTACCTGGTATATGGTTTCGCCCAGTTCGAAAGTGGCGATGGCCGCATGTCGGAACAAGCGGACGGCACAGAACTGCGCATTTTTGACATGGAAACAGGCGCGGAAGTGCAGCCTGATGCGGCGGCGATCGCCAATCTGCTCGCAGGCGACGCCAAACCGGGGCTTTTTCCGGGAATATCCGGCATACAGCTTGACGGGGCAAACTTGTATTTGACCGCCCAAAACAGCCAAGGCATCCGCTTGATCCGGTATGGCCTGGATGATGCCACCGTCTCTTATTTGGATATCCCGGTAACCGGCGCGCAGGATACGCGAATCGGCAATGCGCGATTGTATATGCTGCTCCGGTCTGCCGAAACGGATATGCCCGCCGTGGCTGTAGCCGATTTGCGGACCGGGGAAATCTTGTATCGGGGCGAAATCGCGCCGCGCAAACCGGGAGAAATCGTGCCCGAAAGATTGCTGCCAAGTTTAGCGGCTATTGCGCAACGTTAGTTGGTGAGCCCCATTTCCCCATACACGGTCGGCGAGCCGCATTTTGCGCAAAATGCGGCATCCGGCCGATTTTTTGCCTGACAGCCTTTATGATTGGGGCTGTCTTCCTTTGTGCACAGATTAACCAAAGGGGTGCCGCATCTCACGCAATATTTGTCCTTTTCCTCGGCAACGTGAAAACATTTCACGCATGTTTTCGGCTTTTCCTTGTTGTCTCCCAATGGCGCCGCCTCCCTCGGCAATGAAATAACGCTCCGTTACCAACATATGAACGAACATGGCGGCCGGAAAATATTTTTTTCATAATTTGCGGCGATTTTTATATATTGTTTTAAAGGAAGTGCGAGGAGGAAACGAATTGAACCGCGATTTGCCCGAATCGGTGTGGCATCGCTTGCGCGAACAGACGGAAACGGTGCTGGGTGAAGACTTTTGGGAAGAACTTTCTGTTCTTTTGCCGATCATGTCGCCGCGCATCGACGCTTATGTTGCCGAAAAGACGCTCACCGTCGTGGTGGAACTGCCCGGCCTGGCCAACCCGGAAGGACTGGAACTGAGGC
This sequence comes from Bacilli bacterium, assembly GCA_036381315.1. Taxonomy (NCBI): domain Bacteria; kingdom Bacillati; phylum Bacillota; class Bacilli; species Bacilli bacterium. Next base: position 2,352 of record DASVDB010000153.1, read on the forward strand.
TGAAAAAAAATATATTGACATTGCAGGGCAAAATACCGTGCGATTATCCGGCAAAAGAAGAAGATTTTTTTCAGAAGGAGCGTTATTTTGGACAATTCAAGCGCATTTTG